>JBDSNQ010000027.1:0-3506 GCA_039915275.1 Sphingomicrobium sp. | reverse complement strand
GCCGTATGCGGGCGAGAGGCGGCCTTGGCTCGCTCGACCTCGGTGAACACCCGGTTGAGGAAGCGTGTCCCGAACCGCTCGAGCGATTTTTCAATGCGCGCGATGTTGCACAGGTCGGAACCGATCCCGAGAATCATCAGCCTCTCTCCCGCAGGGGGAGAGGGGCATTCATCGCGCGCTGTCCATCGCCGCGCGCATTTGCCGGATGCTGGCTTCGAGCCCGGTGAAAATCGCCTCGCCGATGAGGAAATGGCCGATATTCAATTCGGCCAGCTGCGGGATGGCGGCGATTGGCGCGACATTGTCGAAGGTTAGGCCGTGCCCGGCGTGGGGTTCGATGCCATTTTTGACGGCGAGCGCGGCGCAATCGGCGATGCGGCGCAGTTCAGCCGCCTGCTCCTCGCCCTCGACATGGGCGTAGCGGCCAGTGTGGAACTCGACCACCGGCACGCCGAGCCGAATGGCGGCGTCGAGCTGCGCCGTCGAAGGCTCGATGAACAGGCTGACGCGGATCCCCGCCGCCTTTAGCCGCTCGACGAACGGGCGCAGCGTGTCGATCTGCCCGGCGGCGTCGAGTCCGCCCTCGGTGGTCCGCTCCTCGCGCTTTTCGGGGACGATGCAGGCGGCGTGCGGGCGGTGGGCGAGGGCGATCCCCAGCATCTCCTCGGTCGCCGCCATCTCGAGGTTCAGCGGCAAATCGATCTCGGCCATCAGCCGGTCGATATCTTCGTCGGTAATGTGCCGCCGGTCTTCGCGCAGGTGAGCTGTAATGCCATCGGCTCCGGCGGCGGCGGCGGCAATCGCCGCGCGCACGGGATCGGGATGCGGTCCGCCGCGCGCGTTCCGGATGGTCGCGACATGATCGATGTTGACGCCGAGGCGGAGCATCAGGCGGCGCGGCTTCCGGGCTTGACCGGCGGGATCGCGGCGAGTTCGGGCGGGAGGTCATCGGCGGCATAGGTCGGTACGTCGATGCGGATCAAAGCGGTGAACGGCACCCCGAGATCGGCCTTGCCGCCCGAGCGGTCGACCAGCGCCGCGGCGCCAACTACCTTGCCGCCGGCGTCTTCGACCGCGGCGATGGCTTCGCGCGACGACAGGCCGGTAGTGACCACGTCTTCAACCAGCAGGACCCGCTCGCCCGGTTCGAGCCGAAATCCCCGCCGCAAGCCGAATACGCCCTCGGGACGCTCGACAAACATCGCGGTCTTGCCCAGCGCGCGGCCCATTTCGTGGCCGATGATGACCCCGCCCATAGCCGGCGAGACCACCGCGTCGATCTTGGCCCGCACCTCGTCCGGCAGCTTGGCGGCGAGCGCTCGCGCCAGCCGCTCGGCCCGCGCCGGGTCCATCAGAACGCGCGCGCACTGGAGGTAGCGCGGGCTCCGCAAGCCCGACGACAGGATGAAATGACCTTCGAGCAGCGCCCCCGCGGCGCGGAACTCGTCGAGAATCTCGTCGTCGGTCATGCCGTCCTTCCGTTGCGACTGGGCCGCGTGAATAGGCTGCTCGGCAAGCGGCTTCAACACTCTCCAGATAATGCTGGAACTGGCGCTTGAGGGAGCGAAAAGCCGCGCCTATAAGCCGCCCAAATCCGGGGCCTCGCGGCGAGCGTCCCACTCCCAACCCATGTCACCGGGGTCAAGAATGAAACTGATTGGATGGGCGATTGTCCTGGCCGCGGCCGGGCTCACACCGGCAGCGGCGCAAGCGCCGCCGGCCAGCGCTCCGACGTCCGCGACGACCCCGGTCGCGGCGCCGGCCACCGCTGCGGCCGATCACGCCGCAATGCCGGGAATGGCCATGCCGGTCACTCCGCCGACCCCCGGGATCGGCGTTCCCGACGGCCGCAAGGGCATCCAGTTCCAGGTCACCGACATCGGCCGCGAGGCACAGAGCTTCCACGACGGGCCGTTGCTGTGGCTGTGCGCCATCATCAGCGCCTTCGTCCTAATCTTGCTTGCCTTTGTGATGGTCCGGTTCCGCCGCAGCGCCCATCCGACGCCGTCGCGCAATTCGCACAACACCCTGCTGGAAATCGTCTGGACGCTGGTCCCGGTGCTGATCCTGGTCGGAGTGGCGATCCCGTCGATCAAGCTGCTGCGCCATCAATATTCGCCGCCCAAGGCCGACCTGACGGTCAAGGTGATCGGCAACCAATGGTATTGGACCTATCAATATCCTGACAATGGCGACTTCGAGATCGTCTCCAACATGCTCAAGGAAAAAGTCGACGTGAAAGCCGGCGACCGCTTTCGCACCGACGCCGACGGACCGCCGATGCTCGCGGTCGACGAGCGCATGGTGATCCCGGCCGGCAAGGTGGTGAAGTTCATCGTCACCTCGAACGACGTGATCCACAGCTTCGGCCTGCCGGCGCTGTGGCAGAAGATGGACGCCAATCCCGGACAGCTCAACGAAACCTGGGCCAAGGTCGACCGTCCGGGGGTCTATTTCGGGCAATGCTCGGAACTGTGCGGCGCCCGCCATGGCTACATGCCGATCGCGATCGAGGCGGTTTCGCCGGCGAAATTTGCCGCCTGGGTCGCTTCGAAGGGCGGCAAGATGCCCGGCGCGGCGCCGACCAAGCCCGTGACCACTACGATCTCGTCAGCTGACCCGGCAGCGATCAAGCAGCCCGTGACCAACCAGGCCGCGACGGCCCAGAATTAAGAGCGAACGTCCAACATGAGCACCATTCCCGCCGACGCGCTGCCGCTCAAGGCTCACGATACGCACGACGCGCACCACGACGCCGATCACAAGCCGGGCTTCTTCGTGCGCTGGTTCATGTCGACCAACCATAAGGACATCGGCACGCTTTATCTGATCTTCGCGATCGTCGCCGGGATCATCGGCGGGGCGATCTCGGGCATCATGCGGGCTGAATTGGCCGAGCCCGGCATCCAGATCCTCAATCTGGCCTGGCCGCTCGGCGCCGGGACCGCGGCGAGCTTCGATGAATCGCTGCACCATTGGAATGTGCTGATCACCGCCCACGGGCTGATCATGGTGTTCTTCATGGTCATGCCGGCGATGATTGGCGGCTTCGGCAACTGGTTCGTGCCGTTGATGATCGGCGCCCCCGACATGGCCTTCCCGCGGATGAACAACATCAGCTTCTGGCTGCTGATCCCGGCTTTCTCGCTGCTCCTGGGATCAAGCTTCGTATCGGGCGGCAGCGGGCTCGGTGCCGGTACCGGCTGGACGGTCTATGCACCGCTTTCGACGTCGGGCTCGGCCGGCCCCGCCGTCGACATGGCGATCTTCGCGCTCCACTTGGCCGGCGCCAGCTCTATCCTGGGCGCGATCAATTTCATCACCACCATCTTCAACATGCGCGCGCCCGGCATGACGCTGCACAAAATGCCGTTGTTCGTGTGGTCGATCCTGGTCACCGCCTTCCTGCTGCTGCTGGCGCTGCCAGTGCTGGCCGGGGCGATCACCATGCTCCTGACCGACCGCAATTTCGGCACCGCCTTCTTCGACGCGTCGAACGGCGGCAA
>JBDSNQ010000145.1:0-4239 GCA_039915275.1 Sphingomicrobium sp. | reverse complement strand
TCGCGGCATATTGCTCGGCCTCGGGCCGCTCGGTCACCGCGGTGTCGGCGATCAGCACGGTGTGATGGCGCCCGACGATGACGTTGATCCCGAACGGGGTCGCATCGGGCTCATCGTCGATCACCATCCGCACCTGCTTCAACGACTGGCTGAACGGCCGCGTGGTACCGGTGATCATGGCATCGCCCTCGCCCATCGCGAGCATCGCCGCGGTAAAGGTGTTGCGGTCCTGGTTGACCATCCGCTCGACCTCGCGGCGCAGCAGCCCATGCCGCTGATGCTTGGCGTAGATGAAATCGACCGCCCGCCCGACCAGCGGCGAATTGCGGCTGTTGAGGACCTCATAGTCCTTGGGATTTTCGACCCCCAGCTCCTTGAGCAGGTCGTACACCTCCTCGCGCCCGACCAGGATCGGGGTGCCATAACCCGCCTCCTTGAAGGCGATCGCCGCGCGCAGCACGTTGGGCTCCTCGCCTTCCGCGAACAGCACGCGTTTGGGGTTCGAGCGTGCCGCTTCATACGCAAGGCTCATCACCGCCACGGTCGGGTTCAACCGGCCGCGCAATTGCTGGCGATAGGCGGCCATGTCCGCGATCGGCTTCTGCGCCACCCCCGTCCGGCCGGCGGCCTCGGCCACGGCGGACGCGACGACCTCCATCAGCCGCGGATCGAACGGCGCTGGAATGATGTAATCGCGCCCGAAGCTGTGGGTCTGCCCGCCGTAAGCCGCGGCTACTTCCTCGGGCACCGCCTCGCGCGCCAGTTCGGCCAGCGCATTGGCTGCGGCGATCTTCATCTCGTCGTTGATCGCTGTCGCGCGCACATCGAGCGCGCCGCGGAAGATGAACGGGAAACCCAATACATTGTTGACCTGGTTGGGATAATCGGAGCGACCGGTGGCGATGATCGCGTCGGGCCGCGCCGCGCGCGCTTCGGGCGGGGAAATCTCCGGGTCCGGATTGGCCATGGCGAAGATGATCGGATCCTTGGCCATGGTCGCGATCATCTCGGGCTTGAGCGCGCCCGCCGCCGACAGGCCGAGGAATACGTCAGCGCCCACCAGCGCCTCGGCCAGCGTCCTCGCGTCGGTGTCGACGGCATGCGCCGACTTCCACTGGTCGACGCCTTCGCGGCCCTTGTAGATGACGCCCTTGCGGTCGCACATGATGACGTGGTTGCCGCGCACGCCCATCGCCTTGATCAGCTCGGTGCAGGCGATCGCCGCCGCGCCCGCACCATTCACCACGACCTTGATGTCGGCCAGCTTGCGGTCGGTCAGGAAGCAAGCGTTGATCAGCCCGGCGGCGGTGATGATCGCGGTGCCGTGCTGGTCATCATGGAACACCGGGATATTCATCCGCTCCTTCAAGGCCTGCTCGATGACGAAGCAGTCGGGGGCGGCGATATCCTCGAGGTTGATGCCGCCGAAGCTCGGTTCGAGCAGCGCCACCGCGTCGATGAATTCCTGGGCGTCCTCGGTGGCCACCTCGATGTCGATCGAATCGACGTCAGCGAAGCGTTTGAACAGCACCGCTTTGCCTTCCATCACCGGCTTGGCGGCAAGCGCGCCCAAATTGCCCATGCCGAGGATCGCTGTGCCGTTAGTGATGACCGCGACCAGATTGCCCTTGGCGGTCAGCTCATAAGCGCGGCCGGGGTCGTCGGCGATCGCCTGGACCGGAATGGCGACCCCCGGCGAGTAAGCGAGGCTGAGGTCGCGCTGGGTCGCCATCGGCTTGGTGGCGATGATCTCGATTTTCCCCGGCCGACCGCGCGAGTGATACTCGATCGCTTCGCCTTCGGAGAATTTGATGGTGCTTTCGCTCATACTTGCTCCCTAGAGCAGGGCCTTAGCCAAAGGGTGTGGGAAGAGTCACGCATAGCCGCTACCAAACGCCCATGGCCCGAGCCGACGAACCGACCCCGATGATGGCCCAGTACCGGCGGCTCAAAGACGAGGCCGGCGATGCCTTGCTATTCTACCGCATGGGCGACTTCTTCGAATTGTTCTTCGACGATGCCAAGGCCGCCGCGCAGACGCTCGACATCGCGCTGACCAAGCGCGGCACCAGCGACGGCGAGCCGATCCCGATGTGCGGCGTCCCGGTCCATTCGGCCGAAGCCTATCTCGCGCGGCTGATTCGCGGCGGTCATCGCGTCGCCATCGCCGAGCAGATCGAAAGCCCGGCCGCAGCGCGCAAGGCACGCGGCGCCAAAGCGCTGGTCGACCGCGCGATCGTGCGGCTGGTGACGCCGGGAACGCTGACCGAAGAGGCGATGCTCGAATCGGGCGCGAGCAACTGGCTGGCGGCAGTCGGGCGCGCCGGGGAAGATTGGGCGATCGCTGCGGCGGATATCTCGACGGGGCGGTTCGAGCTGATCGCCTGTGGGCCGGGTGAACTGGCCGCCGAACTGGCGCGGTTGTCGCCCGCCGAGACAATTGCCGATACGAATATCCCCGGGGTGCAGACGTCGGCCGGCAAGGGCGGTTTCGACAGCGCCGCCGGCGAGCGCGCGCTCAAGAGCCGCTTCGGGCTGGCGACCCTCGACGGGCTAGGGGCGCCTCCCCGCGCCGAATTGGCCGCGGCGGGTGGGCTGCTTGCCTACCTCGACGCGACCCAGAAGGGCAGCGGCGTCCTGCTCGACGCGCCGCGCCGGATCGCGCAATCGAGCCACGTCGCCATCGACACCGCGACTCGCGAGAGCCTCGAACTGACCCGTTCGGCCTTTGGCGGCGTCGCCGGGAGCCTGCTCGGCGAAATCGATCGCTGCCAGGCCGCGACCGGGCGGCGTCTGCTCGCCGAAGACCTATCCGCGCCGCTGACCGAACGTGCCGCGATCGAGGCCCGACTCGCTCTGGTGGCGTGGCTGCACGAGGATGCGCTGCGCCGCGAGCGGGTGCGACTCGCGTTGAAAGCGATGCCGGATTTCGCTCGGGCGCTGGCCCGGCTGGCGGCGCAGCGCGGCTCCCCGCGCGACCTGGCATTACTGCGCGATGGCCTGGCCTCCGCCGCCGCTCTTCAGGCCGAACTCGCCGCCGAGCCCGACCGGCCGCCGCTACTCGTAACGCTGCTGCCAAAGCTCAGTGGGCATGAGGCTTTGGTCGATAAGCTGGCTCAGGCCTTGGTCGGATCGCCGCCGCTCGATGCGTCGAAGGGCGGTTATATCGCCGAGGGCTATGACGACGCGCTCGACGCCTTGCGCGCCGCTTCGTCTGACGGCCGCCGGGCGATCGCCGGGCTCGAAAGCCGCTATCGCGACTCGACCGGTGTCGCTTCGCTCAAGATTCGCCACAATGCGGTGCTCGGCTATCATATCGAAGTGTCGGCGCGTCACGCCGAGCGGCTGATGTCGCCCGACTCGGGCTTCACCCACCGCCAGACGCTGGCCGGCGTGGTCCGCTTCAACTCGCCCGATCTCCATTCCGAAGCCGCGCGCGTCGTCGAGGCCGGTGGTCATGCGCTCGCCGCCGAAGCGGCGCACGCCGAGGAACTGACCGCCCTTGCTGTCACCGCAGCGCCAGCAATCACGGCGACCGCCGAGGCCATCGCCCGAATCGATGTCGCGACGAGCCACGCGGCGCGCGCGGCGGAAGGCGGCTGGACCCGACCGCAGCTGACCGATGAGGCCTGCCTCGAGATCGACGCCGGTCGGCATCCGATAGTTGAAAGCGCGCTTACTGCTTGCGGCGAGCGGTTCGTCGCCAACGATTTGTCGATGAGCGCCAGCGACCGGCTGTGGCTGATCACCGGGCCTAACATGGGCGGCAAATCGACCTTCCTGCGCCAGACCGCGCTGATCGCCGTTCTCGCGCAATCGGGCGCATTCGTTCCCGCCGCGCGCGCCAAAATCGGCCTGGTCGACCGCTTGTTTAGCCGAGTCGGCGCGTCGGACAATCTCGCGCGCGGGCGATCGACGTTCATGGTCGAGATGGTCGAGACCGCCGCGATCCTGGCGCAAGCGACACCGCACAGCCTGGTGATCCTCGATGAGATCGGCCGCGGCACCTCGACCTACGATGGCCTCGCGATCGCCTGGGCAGTGGTCGAGGCGATGCACGACCAATTGCAGTGCCGAACCTTGTTCGCGACTCATTATCATGAGCTGACCCGGCTCGCCGAGCGCCTTGACTGCCTATCGCTCCACCATGTCCGGGCGCTCGAATATAAGGGCGATCTAGTGCTTCTCCACGAGGTCGCCGATGGAGCGGCGGACCGCAGTTACGGTATCGCAGTCGCC
>JBDSNQ010000193.1:0-2723 GCA_039915275.1 Sphingomicrobium sp. | reverse complement strand
GGCTCGACGCCAAGCAGCTGCGCCTGGTCGAGAAGACTTACGAAAGCTACGTCCGCAACGGCGCCAACCTCGAGCCGGCCCCGAAAGAGCAACTGGCGGCCATCAACCAGCAGCTTGCCAGCGCGTTCGGAACCTTCAGCAACAAGGTCTTGGCCGACGAGGGCAAATATACGGTCGCCGCGGCAGCCCAGCTGAAAGGCATTCCGCAGACGTCCAGAACGGCGCCAAGGCAGCCGCGAAGGAGCATAATCTGCCGGCCGGGCAATATGCGATCCTGAACACCCGCTCGTCGGTCGATCCAGTGCTGACCTACGCCGACAACCGCGCGCTGCGCGAGACAGTGTGGCGGGCGTTCGTCAATCGCGGCGACAATGGCGACGCCAACGACACCAATGCGACCATCGCCCAGATCGTCAAATTGCGCGCCGACCGCGCCCGGCTGCTGGGTTATTCGAGCCACGCCGCGTGGCGGATGCAAAACACCATGGCCAAGAGCCCGGACAAGGCGATGGAGCTGATGATGCGGGTGTGGCCGGCGGCGGTCGCGCGCGAGAAGGAAGAAGTCGCCGACATGACCGCCTTGGCGCGCAAGTCGGGCTTCAAGGGCCGCATCGAGCCGTGGGATTATCTCTACTACGCCGAGAAGGTGCGCAAAGCGCGCTACGACCTCAGCCAGGAGGAATTGAAGCCCTATTTCCAGCTCGACAATATGGTCCAGGCGATGTTCTGGGCGGCCGGCGAGCTTTACGGTTACGACTTCAAGGAAAATACCGGCACGGTTCCGCTGTTCCATCCGGATGTCCGCACCTTCGAGGTCACCGACCGCACCGACGGCCACATCGTCGGCGAATATTATCTCGACACTTATGCCCGCAGCGGCAAGCGGTCGGGCGCGTGGCATTCGGCCTATCGAGCGCGCGCGCGGCTGCTCGGCGACACCATCGTGCTCAACTCCAACAACAATAATTTCACCAAGCCGGCGCCCGGCGAGCCGGTGCTGATCAGCCTCGACGACGCCAACACCATGTTCCACGAATTCGGCCACGCATTGCACTATCTGACGCTGGACGTGAACTATCCGACCTTCGCCGGCTCGCAGCGCGACTTCGTCGAATATCCGAGCCAGGTGAACGAGAATTGGCTGCTGACGCCGCAAGTGCTCAACCGCTTCGCCAAGCATTACAAAACCGGCCAGCCGATCCCGCAGGCGCTGGTCGACAAGATCGAGAAAGCCAAGACCTTCAACCAGGGTTATGCGACGGTGTCCTATCTGTCGTCGGCGCTGGTCGACATGAAGCTCCACCTCAAGGCCGACGGGGTGGTCGATCCCGACGCGTTCGAGCGCGATACGCTGGCCGAGCTCGGCATGCCGCGCGAGATGGTCATGCGCCACCGCCTGCCGCAGTTCGGGCATCTGTTCCAAAGCGACAGCTACTCGGCCGGCTATTATTCCTATCTGTGGTCGGAAGTGATGGACGCCGACACCTGGGCGGCGTTCGAGGAAGCCGGCAATGTGTGGGACAAGACCATCGCCGGGCGCTTCAAGTCAATCATCTTGCGGACCGGCAATGAAAGTGACCGGGCCGAGGCGTATCGCACCTTTCGCGGCCGCGATCCGGACGTCACGGCACTGCTCAAGCGGCGGGGTTTCCCGACCAACTGAGCTTGTCGGCGGGAGTGCGGCTCGCCTACAGGCTGGTCATGACCATCGCTGACGATTTCGACATGGACGATTTCGTCGCGCGGGTCCTGGCCGAGGATCTGGGTGCGGGCGGCGACGTAACGTCCAACGCGACCATCGCCGCCGACGCGCGCTTTTCCGCCAGCATCAATTGCCGCGAACCCATCATCGTCGCCGGGCTGGAAATCGCCGCCGCTTTCTTCCGCGCGCTCGATCCGGAGGTCGCGGTTGAATTGTTGGTCAGCGATGGCGACCAGGCGCCGCCCGGAACCGTGCTGATGCGCCTCGACGGCAAGGCTCGGGCGATGCTCGCCGCCGAGCGCTCGGCGCTCAACACGCTGCAGCATCTGTCGGGCATCGCCACGCTGACGCGGCGCTATGTCGACGCCATTGCCGGCACGGGCGCGACGCTGCTCGATACGCGCAAGACCATCCCGGGGCTGCGCACGCTCGACAAATATGCAGCCCGGATGGGCGGCGCGACCAACCACCGGATGCGGCTCGACGACGGGGTGCTGATCAAGGACAATCATGTCGCGGTATGCGGCGGGGTGTCGCTGGCGGTGCGCGCGGCGAAGGCAGCGAATGTCGGCTTGCCGGTTCAGGTCGAAGTCGATCGGCTCGACCAGATCGAGCCGGCGCTCGCCGCCGGCGCCGACCGGCTGCTGCTCGACAATATGGACCTCGCCGCGCTCAGACAGGCAGTGGCGGTGGTCGCCGGGCGCGTGCCATTGGAAGCATCGGGCGGAGTCAATCTCGGAACCATCCGAGGCATCGCCGAAACCGGGGTCGATTACATTTCGGTCGGCCGCATCACCCAGTCGGCGCCCGCGGTCGACATCGGCCTTGATTACGAATTGCAGCGGAGTTCCGTTTAAGGACTGCTGCATAACATGGATTTATTTCGCATCTGGCGCGTTCGCCATTATATGACGCCCTGAGCGTTAGGAGAGGTTCGTTGTTCAAGGGGCTCCAGCCCATTCTCTACGGCGGCCGCGAGGTCTGGCCGCTGATCGAAGGCGGCAAGGGCGTCAGCGCGACC
>JBDSNQ010000117.1:0-1614 GCA_039915275.1 Sphingomicrobium sp. | reverse complement strand
GGAAGCCGAAACCGCGGGTCGTGTCGAACCATTTCACCCGGCCGGTGATCGGCGGCAATTCGGGCGCGTTTTCACCTGCGCTCGCCGGCGGGTCGTCCGGCGGGCTGTCCCCGGTCAGCTGAGTGCGGCTGCGCTGCACCCGGCCATACTAACATGGGTCACAGTGTCGGCGAAACGACTTTCCATTTCCCGATTCAGCGAACCTCCGACAGCTCCGCCATGTCGATTTCGGCTCCCGGGGCAAGATCGAGGATCGCCCGCGCCAGGCGGTAATTGTGCCCGGCCCGGATCATCGCGCCCAGTGCCCGTTCGATCAGCTTGCGGTCGACCGCCCCGCGCGCGAACGGCCCGAAAAGCCGGCGCTCGGCAAAGCGCAAGGCGGAATCCACCGCTTCCGAGCGCGCAAAATCTTGCGCCGGCGCCGCGTCCGCCGCGTCGACGCCGGCGATGTGCAGCGACTGGTCGACCCGCCGCAGTCCATAGCCGCGCGCCGTCAGCGAGCGCGATTTGGACAGCGCATAAGCCGCGTCGTCGATATAGCCCTGCGCCGCGAACCGCTCGGCCAACGCCTCCAGATCGACCGCCGGCCCGTCGCCCCACCCGCGCTCGCGCACCTTGCGCGCAAGATAGGTCTTGAGCTTGGCACGGGTTGTCGCGAACCGCCCGACATAGGCGAGCGCAAGCTCACTGAGCTTCGCGGCATCAAGCGGCGGGCGCGGTTTCCGTTTCGAGTTGGAACGCATGCGCCCTTTTTGTGCCACACTCGCCAACCATCACCAACCGGTGGCTGGTTCATGTTGCAGCCACTCGGGAGGCTCCACCAAGGCTGCCAGCTGACCAGTTTACTGAGGAGGGAAGCGCGTGCTCGATCTAAAGCCAGCGATCGAACTCGGCCTCGCTGCTTCCGGCGCGCTTGCTCCGCCAGGCGCCACGCCCACCATCGACCCCAATCCGCGGCGCATCGCCGACTTCGCCACCCTCGGCGAGGCGCTCGACTATGCTGCCCAGGGCTTGCGCGGCCTCAATTTCCACGACGCCCGCGGCACGCTGGTCAAAACCTACCCTTATTCCGAACTGCGCGAAGCGGCGCTGGCCAATGCCCACCGCTTGATCGGCCTCGGGCTCAAGCCCGGTGACCGGCTGGCCCTGATCGCCGAAACCGGGCCGGAATTCGCTGCGGCCTTTTTCGGCGCGGTCTATGCCGGCGTGTGGCCGGTTCCGCTGCCGCTCCCGACCAGCTTCGGCGGCCGCGAGGCCTATGTCGAACAGTTAAAGGTGATGCTGACCAGCAGTGACCCGGCCTTGTTCCTGTTTCCGGCCGAGATAGCCGAATTCGCTGGCGCCGCCGCTGCCCAGCTGGGGATCGCGTCGCGCCAATGGGAAACGCTGCCCGAGATCGCGCTAGTCGCCGCCGCTCTCCCCACCGTCGGCACCGACGAGATCGCTTATTTGCAATATTCGAGCGGCTCGACCCGCTTTCCGCACGGCGTCGCCGTTACTCATCACGCCTTGCTCGACAATTTGCGCGCCCACGGCGTCGGCCTCGAAATGCTGGAGTCCGACCGCGTCGTCAGCTGGCTCCCCTGGTACCACGACATGGGGCTGGTCGGCTGC
>JBDSNQ010000204.1:0-6246 GCA_039915275.1 Sphingomicrobium sp. | reverse complement strand
GCCTGGCCTTGGCCTCGATGAGCCGCCGCAGCCGCTGAAGGCGTCGCCCTATCGCGTCCTCGCCCGCAAATACCGGCCGCAGACCTTCCACGAGCTGATCGGCCAGGCCGAGCATGTCGCGAACCTGGTCGGCGCTGACGCTTCCGCTGCCGAGCGCGATCGCCTGGTCGAGGATCGACAGGCCATCGCGGGCCGAACCTTCAGCGGCGCGCGCAATCATCGCCAGCGCTTCGGGCTCCGCCTCGACCGCTTCGAGCCGCGCGATTTCGGCAAAATGATTGACCAGTTTGTCAGCCGGGATCCGCCGCAGATCGAAGCGCTGGGTGCGCGACAGCACGGTCACTGGCACCTTGGCGACTTCGGTGGTCGCGAACAGGAACTTCACATGCTCAGGTGGCTCCTCAAGAGTCTTTAACAACGCATTGAATGCGCTTTTGGAAAGCATGTGGACTTCGTCGATGATATAGATCTTGTAGCGGGCGCTGACCGAGGCGTAGCGCACTGCTTCGATGATCTCGCGGACGTCGTCGACCCCGGTGTGCGACGCGGCGTCCATCTCGATCACGTCGATGTGCCGCCCCTCGGTGATCGCGACGCAATGCTCGCACACCCCGCACGGCTCGATCGTCGGGCCGCTTTGCCCGTCTGGCCCGATGCAGTTCAGGGCCTTGGCCACCAGCCGCGCGGTCGAGGTCTTGCCGACCCCGCGCACGCCGGTCAGCAAAAAGGCGTGGGCGATGCGGCCGCGCGCGATCGCATTGCCGAGAGTCGTCACCATCGCATCCTGGCCGATCAGCTCGTGGAAGGTCTGCGGCCGGTATTTGCGGGCGAGGACGCGATAGGGCGACGCCTTCAGCGGCTGCGGCGGCTCATCGAGGCCAAGGCCAGGCGATTCGGTTTCCATCGATTTGGGTTTAGGGGCGACGGCCCGCCTACGCTATGGCTTCGGCGGGCGACCCCGCTAAATCTCGGTCCGGCTTGCCGGCCGTAGCTTCAGCGAAGGTCGGTGGGAGCCGGAACGACCCGAAGCGAAATCGTTGTGGCTGCTTCCTTCCGGATCTGACCAGGTTGGCGACAACTTCGTCCGCCCGACTCCCGAGCGGGCATATGGGCAATTGTCCCCTCGCCCGCAAGCGCTAGCGCCCCATCCAATTGCGCGACCCAGGAGGCATTCGCACGCTGAGCGATTCTAGCTCCTCGGTCAGCAGGATTTGGCAGGCGAGGCGCGAAGTGCGGGTGACATGGGCGGCGATGTCAAGCAGGTCTTCCTCCTCCTCGCTGGCGGGCGGCAGCCGCGCGAAATCCTCCGCATCAACGATCACATGGCAAGTCGAGCAGGCCATAACCCCTTCACATGCGCCCTCGAGCGGCTCGTCCGCCGCCCAGGCAACGTCGAGCAGGCGCTGATTGGGCGCGGCCTCGACTTCCTTGTCGAGGGTTCCGTCGGCCTTGTGGAACCGCACCAGCGTCACGCGGCGATGCCCTGCTGGGCGCGGGCGGCGGCATCGATGCGGGTGACTGCGTCGATTAGCTCCGCCTCGGTCGTGTAGCGCCCGAAGCCGAGGCGGATCGAGGCGCGCGCCTGGGCGTCCGACAAGCCGAGCGCGCGCAGCACGTGGCTCGGCCGTCCTGAGCCGCTGGCGCAGGCCGATCCGAGCGAGAAAGCGATGTCGCGCAGGTCAGATATCAACCGCGCCGCATCAAGGTCGTCACGGCGGATGTTGAGGTTTCCGTGGTAGCGCTGCTCCCTACTGCCGTTGACGATCCAGTCGGGGCCCAAAGCGGCGATCGCGGACTGCCACAATCGCTCGACATGCTCGTAATCCCTAGCGCTGGCCAGCCGTGTGGCTGCGCCAAAGCCGACGCATAGCGCTGGCGACAGCGTCCCCGAGCGCAGGCCTTGTTCCTGCCCGCCGCCGTGGATGAACGGCGCCGGCTCATTCCCCGCCCGCATCCACAACGCGCCAATCGCCTTGGGACCATGGAGCTTGTGCGCTGACACCGCGACCAGGTCCGGCCCTTCGGGAATCGCTACGCGGCCAAGCGCCTGCACTGAGTCGCACAGCATCAGCGCGCCGAGTTCGTGCGCCAGTGCCGCAATCTCCGCGATCGGCTGGATCACTCCGATTTCGTTGTTGACCAACATCGCCGCTACGATCGCCACACGGTCGCCGAGCGCGGCCTTGACGTCGGCAAGGTCAACCAGCCCGTCCGGCCCGACCGGCAAGCGGACGACTTCGCACCCCTGCCCTTCGAGCCATTCGCAGCTGTCGAGCACGGCGGCATGCTCGGTGGCGATGGTGACGATGCGGTTGCGGCCGTTGGCTTGTTCGATCGTGCCTTTGAGCGCCCAGTTGATCGCCTCGGTCGCGCTGCCGGTGAAGGCCACCGAACCCCCGCCAAGGCCGATCGCGACCTCGACCTGGTCCCGCGCCACTTCGATCGCCGCCGCCGCCTCACGGCCCGAGCGCGACGGCGCGTGCGGGTTGGCGAAATGGTCCTCGGCCCACGGCCGCATCGCCTGCGCCACCTCGGGCGCGACCGGCGTCGTCGCCTGGTAATCGAGGTAGATCATGCGGCTTGCTCGGCCGCTTTGTCGGCGATGCGGCGCCATTCGGCGAGGAAGCGGTCGATGTCTTCTGCGGTCGTGTCCGGCCCGAAACTGACCCGGATTACGGAGCCGGCGATCTCGGGCGCAACTCCCATCGCCTCGAGCACGCGGCTGGATTTCATGCTGCCCGACGAACAGGCGCTGCCGGCCGAGACCGCGATCCCGGCGAGATCGAACTGGACCAGCAGGCTGGCGCTCGACACGCCCGGCATGGCGTAAGCGCCGATGGTCGGGATGCGATCGGCCCCGGCCCCGATTGCCGGTCCGATCGCTCGCTCAAGCTTTGCCCGAAACTCAGCCAGCCTCGGCATGGCTTCAGCGAAGGCCCGCGATTGCAGCGCCGCGGAGAAGCCGGCGGCGGCGGGCAAATTCTCGGTGCCGCGCCGATAGCCCTTTTCCTGCCCGCCGCTCGGCGCCAGGTTGGCGATGTCGCGCACCAGCAGCGCTCCCATTCCCGGCGGCCCGCCGAGCTTATGCGCCGACACCGCGATGAAGTTTGCGTCGGGCAGCGGGATCTTGCCCGCCCCCTGCGCGCAGTCGACGAGCAGCAGCGATCCCGCTGCCTGGACGACTGCGGCGATCTGAGCGACCGGCTGGATGACCCCGGTCTCATTGTTGACCTGCTGCACCGCCACCAGCGCCGGTTCTCCAGCAAGGGATTGTGCGAGCGCATCGAGATCGATCCGTCCCCCCTCGTCGACGCCAAGAACCTTGGCCTCGGCCCCCATGGCGGCAACCACCGCATCATGTTCGGTCGGCCCGATCAACCTTCGCCCGGCCTTGGCCCGCGCCGCGACGATCGCGATCGCCTCGCTCGCGCCCGAGGTGAGGATGACGTCATGGCGCCAATCGAGCGCTCCGGCGATTTGCCCCCGCGCCGCTTCCAGCGCTGCGCGGGCGGCGCGCCCGTCGGCGTGCGGCGAACTTGGGTTGGCCCATGCGCCCAGCGCATCGGCTATCGCGGCGCGGGCCTGCGCCAACACCGGGGTCGTCGCCGCATGATCGAAGTAGAGCCGGTCGCTTGCCATCTAAACCCAAGGTTTCCTGCCGATTGCCAGTTTGAGCGCCGACCCTATATAGGAGCCGCCGCCCCTGCGCACCCGTGGGCGAAACACCGACCTTTTACGCGAGCACCCATTTTTCATGCCCGAAGTGATTTTTCCTGGCCCCGAAGGCCGCCTCGAAGGCCGTTTCCATCCAGGATTGCGGCCCCGCGCGCCGGTCGCGATGATCCTCCATTCGCACCCGCAGGCCGGCGGCACGATGAACAACAAGATCGTGCAACTGCTCTATCAAACCTTCGTCCGCCGCGGATTTGCGACGCTCAGGTTCAACTTCCGCGGGGTCGGCAAGAGCCAGGGCATTTTCGACAATGGCATCGGCGAATTGTCCGACGCCGCCTCGGCACTAGACTGGGTGCAGTCGATCCACCCCGAGGCCGAGACCACCTGGGTCGCCGGAGTCAGCTTCGGCGCCTGGATCGGCATGCAGCTCCTCATGCGGCGGCCGGAGATCAAGGGCTTCATCTCGATCGCCCCGCCGGCCAACATGTACGATTTCAGCTTCCTCGCGCCATGCCCGTCGTCGGGGATCATCATTCAGGGCGAGGCCGACGAAGTGGTCACCCCGGGCGCAGTCCAAAAGCTGGTCGACAAGCTTCGCACCCAGCGCCACATCACCATCCACCACGACACCATCCCCGGCGCCAACCACTTCTTCGCGCAAGAACTCGATCTTCTCATGAAGAGCGTCGACGATTATCTCGACATGCGCCTGGCCAAGGATTTGAAGCGGTAACGTCACCCCGGACCTGATCCGGGGCCTGCCTGCCTTTCGACCGTGAATGAGACAGGCGGATTCCAGCTCAAGGCCGGGATGACGGATCTTTTAAAGCGTCCAGATCAGCACATTGCCGACCAGCACGGCCGCGGCGACGATCATCAATACGCCACGCGCGCGATTCTTCCGCTGCATTGCCAGTTTCACCCCACCGGCCGTGAGAAGGAACGCAGCGAGCATCGCCAGCGCCATGGCGGCCGAAGAAATATCACCCAATCCCCTGCTCCCCTTCACCAAGACTTAACGAACTTGGGCCAAAATCAAGGACATGGCCACTGCCGAGCAGCGGGCGCGCCTTGAAGAGGCGTTCGACCGGATCGAGGAGACGATCCTACCGTGCATCGCGATGATGCTCGAAACCCTGCTCGACGCCTCGGCCAATATGGCGCAAACCAACCCCAAGGCGCTTGCCGCCGAACTCCAGACTCTGGCCGCCGAGCTTGAGGAACTGACCCGCACCGTCGAGCGCTCGAATCCCCATTTCGAAGCCGGCGACTACCGCGCCTCCGCCGGCTGAGCGTCCTTTACGATCCGCGCGTGCAGCGCTGGATCGACATTCCCGCCCGAGAGCACCGCCACCGTCCCTGCTTCCACCGCGACCTTGCCCGACAGCAGCGCCGCGAGGGCGACCGCGCCGCCCGGTTCGACCATCAGCTGATGCTCGACCCAGGCAAAGCGGACCGCCTCGGCCACGTCCTGCTCGCTGACCGCGATTGCCTCCGCTCCGCGCTCCTTGAGGATGCCAAAGGTGATTGGCGAAACCTGCAAAGTCTGCAGCGCATCGCACAGCGTCGGCGCAGCGTCCTTTGCCACCGGCACGATGCGGCCCAGATCGAGCGAGCGGAGCATGTCGTCCCAATTTTCGGGTTCGACGCAGACGATTGTCGCGTCCGGGCAAGCCAAAGCGATGCCCGACGCCAGCCCGCCGCCGCCAGTCGGAATGACGATGCGCGCGGGCGCTGGCTCGCCGGCCTGGCTCAGCTGGCCGAGGATTTCGAGCCCGACTGTGCCCTGGCCAGCGACGATCATGGCGTCGTCGAAGCTCGGGACCACGGTCGCGCCACTGGTCGCCGCCAGCCCAGCCGCAATCGCGGCACGGTCCTCGGTCCGGCGGTCGTAGAAAACAATTTCTGCCTCTTCGCCGCGCGTGCCGTCGATTTTCACCTGCGGAGCGTCCGAGGGCATCACGATCGTCGCCGTGATGCCAAGGCGGCGGGCGGCGATGGCCACGCCGCGCGCATGATTGCCCGAAGAGAATGCGACCACGCCGCGCCGCCGCGCTTGGTCGTCGAGCTGCATCAGGCGATTCGTCGCGCCCCTCAGTTTGAACGATCCGCCGGTTTGCAGGCACTCGCACTTGAGCCACAAATCCTGGCCTCTTATTCTTGCCTTGACTAACGGCGTTCGTTCCACCTGCCCAACGATGCGAATAGCGGCCTCGGATACGTCTTTTTCACTGACTTCAGGCACTTACTCAACCTCTTGTAATCTATGTTAAACTCGCCAAACTGTGTCGCCAAAGGGACAGGGTGAGGCCGCCGCGCCTCACGGCTCTCGAAAAACCTTTACTTAACCGACCCCCATACATATATCGCGCTCCCGCTGCCCCATGGGACTTCCAACCGCAAGGCAGCTTTGTCGAACTTACCTTGTTGGAGGTCCCTTGAGTTGCACAAACATCATCGCGCGCTGGGGCTAGCGACCGCCCCGACCGGCACCCGCAACGGTGCCGATATCGCAAAAATGCGACCGGCCCAGCCGGTTACATTGCTTCGTCCGCACGCCGCCCGGCGCGC
>JBDSNQ010000053.1:0-9183 GCA_039915275.1 Sphingomicrobium sp. | reverse complement strand
GGTGCCGTCTTCGACATAGGGTAGGAAGCCGTCCTGCTGGCCGCGATTGAAGCGGTGAATTTCGTCGACGAAGAGCAAAGTACGCTTACCCGCCTTGGCCATCTGGCGCGCCTCGGCGAACAACTTCTTCAAATCGGCAACCCCGGAAAACACCGCGGAGATGGCGACGAAGCGCATCCCGACGGCATCGGCCAGCAGCCGCGCGATGGTCGTCTTGCCCGTGCCCGGCGGCCCCCACAGGATCATCGACGACAGTTTGCTTGCGGCGACCATCCGCCCGATGGCGCCGTCGGTACCGGTCAGATGCTCCTGGCCGACGACTTCGCCAAGGCTCTTGGGCCGCAAGCGGTCGGCCAGCGGGGCATCGGGAGCTTCGACATCGGGCTGTCGTGCAATCTCCTGGTCAGCAAACAGGTCAGCCATCGCGAATGCTCATAATCGCCGGGCACAAAAATGCACGGGCCTCTTGTCGTCAGTGCATCTAAGATATATCTTAGACACATCTGAAGGAGAGAGTCTAATGCGTCACAGGCATGGTCACGGCTGCGGACCGCGCGGCGAGTTTGAGTTCAATATACCCGAAGGCCTGTTCGCCATGCGCGGCGGACGCGGGTGGGGCGGCAATTGGGGTCCGTTTCACTTTGATTTTGGCGACGGTGATTCCGGTCGGGGTCGCGTCCGTCGCGGGCGTCGCCGGATGTTCGAATCCGGCGAGTTGCGCCTGGTGCTGCTGAAGCTCATCGCCGACGAGCCGCGACACGGCTACGATTTGATCCGCGCGATCGAGGAGCTGACCGGCGGCGAATATGCGCCGAGTCCCGGTGTCATTTATCCAACCCTCACGCTGCTCCAGGACATGGGCCTGATCGAAGAGGCCAAGGAAAAAGGCCCGCGCAAGCCGTTCCAGGTGACCGACGAGGGCCGCAAGCATCTCGAGGACAATGCGGCTGAGGTCGAGGCTCTGTTCGATCGGCTGGCGGAATTTGCGCCCCGCGAAAGCAGTTCCAGTGGTCCGGCGATCGGCCGCGCAATCAAGAATTTAATGACCGCGCTTAGCCATCGCGTCGGTCGCGACGGGCTCGACGATGATTTGCTGCACGAGATCGCCGCCATCCTCGACGAGGCCGCGCAGCGGATCGAACGGGTAAAGTGACCTAGGGCCGGCGGGTACGGCGGGCGAGCCGGGCGCGTTTCTCGATCACCCGTTGATAGGTGCGCACGACCGCTGAATTGATCTGGTCCCAGTCCATGGTCCGGGCGAAGCTGAGCCCTGCTTTGCCATGGCGAGCGCAAAGTTTGGGGTCTTTGGCATAGGCCTCGAGCGCGTCGGCGAAACCATCGGCGTCGAACGGATCGACCAATATGCCGGTCTCGCCGTCGCGAACGAGATTGGTCGCACCCGTGGCATCCGCCGCGACCACGGGAAGTCCGCATGCCATCGCCTCCAAAGTGACATTGCCGAACGCCTCGGTGATCGACGGGTTGAGCAACACGTCGCTGCTTGCGAGGCTGCGGGCGAGATCGGGGCCAATTTGCTGGCCGATGAAGACGGCGCCGGGCAGGTGTTGCTCGAACCACTCGCGGGCAGGTCCATCGCCGATCACGAGCACTCGAAAGATGACCTCACGCGTTGCCAAAGCGTCGATCGCGTCGGCGAATTGATCGAGGCCCTTTTCCATGACCAGGCGGCCCAGGAAGCAGACAAGCATGGCATCGTCGTCGATGCCGAGGCTGTGCCGCCATGTCATATCGCGCCGGCCGGGGTGAAATTGTTCGCGATCGACGCCGCGCGACCAGATCGAGATGTCGCGGTTCATGCGCTGCGCCCGCAGCACGGCGGCGGTCGATTCGGCCGGCGCGACGATCGCGTCGCACCGCCGATAAAGCCGCCGCATGATCGCACGCACGAATGGCTGGAGGATTTCCAGGTGATAATAAGCCAGATACGTCTCGAAACGGGTGTGGATCGACGCAATGGCGGTTATGTTGCGCCGGCGCGCCCAGCTCACCGCGCGGTGAGCGACGATGTCCGGGCTCGAGATATGGACGACGTTGGGCGCGAACTCCGCGAGGTCGCGCCGGACCCGTGCGGTCAATGCGATCGGGACTCGATATTCCGGCCTCCCGGGAATCGCCACCGACGGCACGCTGACCAGGGTCCCGGTGGCTTTGAACGCCGGATCGGCCACAGTCGGCGAATAGACCCGGACCTGCGCGCCCTGGCGCAGCAGGTAATCGACCAGGCGATTCAGGGCCTGGTTGGCGCCATCGCGCACATAATTGTAATTGCCCGAAAACAGGGCAATGCGAAGGTCGCTAGGCTGCATCGCTGGCGGCTTAGCGAGGCTGGTGGCAAAGTCCAAACGCAGGAGAGCAGATGCTGAAGGAAGGGCTGCCGGCGATTGCACATGCCGATACTCGCCTGTTCATTCTCGGCAGCCTGCCGGGTGACGCCTCGCTCGCCGCGGGCCGCTATTATGCCCATCCGACCAACCAGTTCTGGCGATTGCTTGGCGGCGCCATGGGCGAGGACCTTCAGCGCTTGGAATATGAGGAGCGGCTGCGGCGTCTCGCCGGGCGGTGCATCGGGCTGTGGGACGTAATCGCCTCGGCTAGCCGTCGCGGCAGCCTCGACCAATCCATTCGGTCGCCGGATCACAATCGGGTCGAGCAACTGCTCCATGATTTCCCGGACCTGCAAGCATTGGCGTTTAATGGCGCGACCGCTGCTGCTGCCGGCCGCAGGCTGATAGGGACGGCCGATCGCCTGCGGTTGATTGACCTTCCGTCGTCGAGCGCGGCCAACACTCGGCCCTTCAGCGAGAAGGCGAGCGCTTGGGAGGTCCTCGCGCAGTTCTTCGGTTAGCCCTTGCCCTGGACGGCCGCTGCGCCAACATTGCCGAAATGACTCCGGCCGACGACCACGACTCCGACGACGACCGCAAGCTGTCGATGGTCGATGAGGCGCTGGTTGCCGGCACCATCGCCAACACCAACGGCCTGTTGGTGATCATCGCCAAGCTGGTTGCCCGCGGCATTCTCGACAAGGACGATCTCAAGGCCTTTTCTGACAGTTACTCCAAACCGCTCGACCATCTGGGAATGCGCGAGAATGAGCTGGTGAGCCAAATGCAGGACCAGATGGAAGCGACGCTGGCCGAGCTGATGCACTTCCTCAGCGAACGGGGCAGCTAGAGCCGGACTCGCCTTAGTCGCAGGGAGTTGCCGATCACGGTGACCGAACTGAACGCCATCGCGGCGCCGGCGATGATCGGGCTCAGCAGCACTCCGAAGAGTGGGTACAGAACTCCGGCGGCGATCGGTACACCGGCCGCATTGAAGACGAACGAGAAGAACAAATTCTGGCGAATGTTGCGCATCACCGCGCGGCTCAGACGGCGAGCCCGGACGATCCCGCCCAGATCGCCCTTGACCAGGGTGATTGCGGCACTCTCCATGGCGACATCGGTGCCGGTTCCCATCGCAATGCCGACATCCGCCGCGGCCAGCGCCGGCGCGTCGTTGATCCCGTCGCCGGCCATGGCGACCCGGTGACCCTGCTTTTTCAGTTGCTCGACGATGGTCTGCTTCTGATCTGGCAAGACACCCGCGTGGACCTCGTCGATCCCGCCGACGCGGCGGGCGACAGCATCGGCTGTCCGCTGGTTGTCGCCGGTCAGCATGACCACCCGAACGTCATCGCGGCGCAGCGCCGCGACCGCCTCGGCGGCGCTGTCCTTGACCGGGTCCGCGACCACCACCAGGCCGGCGAGATGGCCATCGATTGCAACGAACATCACCCCGCGGCCCTCGGCTCGGTGAGCGTCAGCGGCGCTTTCCAACGGCGCGGTGTCAATTCCATCGTCGGCCAGCAGCGCCGCATTGCCCAGCGCCACGAGCCGTCCGCCGACCTTGCCCGACACGCCCTTGCCGGTATGCGAAGCGAAATTGTCGGCATCATCAAGTTTCAAGCCCTGCACCGCCGCACCAGCGATGATCGCCGCGGCGAGGGGATGCTCACTGCCCTTTTCGAGCGCAGCGGCGACGCCAAGCACCTGGTCTTTATCGAAGCCGGCGACCGGCTCCACGGCGACCAGGCTGGGTTTGCCGATGGTCAGCGTGCCGGTCTTGTCGATGACCAGCGTGTCGATCTTTTCCATCAATTCTAAGGCTTCGGCATTCTTGACGAGGACGCCCAGGGTTGCGCCGCGCCCGGTGCCGACCATGATCGACATCGGCGTTGCAAGGCCCAGCGCGCACGGGCAGGCGATGATTACCACGGCGATCGCATTGACGAGGGCATGGCTGAGCCTCGGCTCCGGCCCGATCAGCGACCAGATGATGAAGGTCACGACCGCAACCAGTACGACCGCGGGCACGAACCAGCCTGACACCTGGTCGGCAAGTTTCTGGATCGGCGCGCGAGACCGCTGGGCTTCCGCGACCATGCGGACGATCTGCGACAGCATCGTGTCTTTGCCGACGCGCTCGGCGCGCATGAGCAGGCTGCCGGTGCCATTGATCGTTGCGCCAGTGACCTTGTCGCCCGCGACCTTTTCGACCGGGACCGGCTCTCCGCTGATCATCGATTCGTCGACCGAGCTGTGGCCTTCGACGACAATGCCGTCGACCGGCACCTTTCCGCCCGGGCGCACGCGCAACACGTCGCCGACTTGGACATGTTCGAGGGGGACATCCTCCTCCTGTCCGGCCGCGCCGACCCGCCGGGCGGTCTTGGGGGCCAGGCCGAGCAGCGCGCGGATCGCCCTACCGGTGGCGAAGCGGGCGCGAAGCTCGAGGACCTGGCCAAGCAGTACCAGCGTGGTGATCACCGCCGCCGCTTCGAAATAGACCGGCACTTGTCCACCCATCGTCCGCAGGGACGGAGGGAAGGCGCCGGGCATTAGGGTCGCCACAAGGCTGTAGCCAAAAGCGACCCCGACCCCGAGGCCAATCAGCGTGAACATGTTGAGGTTGCGGCTTTTCAATGACGCCCAGAAGCGCTCAAAGAATGGCCAGCCGCCCCACGCCACGACGGGAGTGGCGAGTATCAATTGTACCCACATCAGCTGCCGCATCGGGAGCGGTTCCCAACCGGTAAGTTCGGCACCCATTGCCAGCAGGAACAACGGGGCCGACAGGATCGCGCCGACCAACAGGCGTCGGGTCATGTCGATCAGCTCGGGATTGGGCGCTTCTTCGAGGCTCGGCTCAAGCGGCTCGAGCGCCATTCCGCAAATCGGGCAAGCGCCGGGCCCGGATCGCCGGATTTGCGGGTGCATCGGGCAAGTCCAGATCGTCCCGCTATCCACTGCTTCCATTTCGTGCGGGGCAACAGCCGACCGAACGGAACTCGAATGATGGCAGTGATCGTGTTTGCCGGCGGATTTGGATTCCATCACTTCAACTACACCCTTGCGCTTGCATAATCACCGGTATATACCCCTATGGGGCATAGTTAAGATACCCCATAGGGGTGTAAGGGAGCGAGGAGAGGTGGAGAAATCGCACGACAAGAAACTTGTCGATCGGCTGAATCGCATTGAGGGCCAGGTCCGCGGCATTTCGAAGATGCTGGCTGATGGCCGCTACTGCATCGACGTCCTGACCCAGATCCGCGCGGCCCGGGCGGCGCTTTCCGGCGTCGAAACCGTGATGCTCCAGGAACATCTCAGCCACTGCATCGAAGGCGCCATCACCGGCGGCGACCCGGCCGAGCAGCGGGCGAAAGCAGCCGAGCTGATCCAGCTCCTCGAACGCTCTAGATAATAGGAATAGTTTTTCGTGATCAAATCCTTGTTTCTCGGCGCCGCCGCGCTCGCGCTCTCAGCGCCCGCTTACGGTCAGTCGATGCCCGGCATGACCATGCCGATGCCGGCCAAACCGGCCGCAAAGGCAAAGGCGCCTGCCAAGAAGCCCGCGCCGAGCAAGAAGGCGCCAGCCGCGGCCAAGCACCGCCCAGCCAAGGCCGCGGCGACCCCGGCGCCGCCCCCCCGTGAGCCGGCGACCATCGACCATTCGACCATGGACCATGGCGCGATGCCGATGCCGGTCGAGACACCGCCCGTCACAGCGCCGATTGCTCCGCTGGATCATTCCCAAATGGACCATGGGACAACCGATCAAGCACCAATGCCGGGCATGGACCAACCGGCGTCGGCGGGCGGACCTCAGCCGGCGATGGTGGGCATGGATCACGGCGGCCTGATGGCCATGACCGGCGTACTCGGCCCGTATCCGGCGGAGCGCGAATCCTCCGGCACCGCGTGGCAGCCCGACGCCAGTACCCACACGGGCTTGATGAGCCAGTACGGTGACTGGATGCTGATGGGTCATGGCGTGCTCAATCTGGTGTACGACCATCAGTCGGGCCCGCGCGGCGACAGCAAGGCGTTCGTGTCGGGCATGCTGATGGGCATGGCGCAGCGCCCGCTGGGCAACGGCACGCTGCAATTCAAGGCGATGCTCAGCCCCGATCCGCTGATGGGCAAGCGTGGCTATCCACTGCTGCTTGCCAGTGGCGAGACTGCCAACGGCACCGACCGGCTGATCGACCGCCAGCACCCGCATGATTTGTTCATGGAGCTGTCGGGCTCTGTATCGCAGAACCTTGGGTCGAAGAGCAGCGTGTTCATCTACGCCGGCCTACCGGGCGAGCCGGCCTTCGGTCCGCCGGCCTTCATGCATCGTGAAGCGATCATGGACTCGCCGGAAGCGCCAATTTCCCATCATTGGCTGGATTCGACCCACATCAGTTTCGGCGTTTTGACCGCCGGCGTCGTGATCGATCGCGTAAAGCTTGAGGTCAGTCGCTTCAACGGCCGCGAGCCCGACCAGCACCGCTGGAACATCGAGACCGGTCCGCTGGACTCGACTTCGGTCCGGCTGTCGTGGAACCCGAGCGCAAACTTGGCTCTTCAGGGAAGCTGGGGTCACTTCACCGATCCAGAGCAACTTGAGCCGGGAGTCGATCAGAAGCGTTGGTCGGCAAGCGTTCTGTACGCGCGCGACCTCTCGCCCGATTGGAAGCTTGCCGGGACGCTTGCTTGGGGCCGCAAGACGATCGAGGGCCAAAGCGACGACGCGTTCGCGCTTGAGGCGTCGGCCAAGCATCGCGCCTGGACCGTATTCGTACGCGGCGAGCTGGCCGAGAATCGCGAACTGCTCGACCTCGAGCACGGCCCCTCATTCCGGGTCGGAAAAGTCTCGATTGGCGCAGTGCGCTATTTCGCCATCGCCAAGCATTTGTCGCTGGGCCTTGGCGGATTGGTCTCGGTCAACTTTGTGCCCGACGGCCTTGCTCCTTTGTACGGCGGGCACAACCCCATGGGAGCGATGGGATTTGCGCGGCTCAAGCTGAACTGATTGACTAGCATTTGCCCAGCCCACATACGGCCCGCTCGCAAGCCAGCGGCCCCTTCGTCTAGCGGTCCAGGACGTCGCCCTCTCACGGCGAAAACACGGGTTCGAGTCCCGTAGGGGTCACCATCGTCTAAGTAACTGATAACATTGGGCTTTTTGTTCGATATATCTTAGGCGGACTGGCGGCTTTCCGCCAAATAATGGCGGCGCAAGTGTCCAAGCCCAGGCAGAGAAAGTCGCACGGTCTCAACGAGTTGAGATTTCACGCCTTTTTCTCTTTGGCGCAAAATCAGTGTCTCGAGTTGGGGTCGGATCGTCCACCAACTAGCGCAGCAGCAGGGTGTCCTGCTCGGCCCAGCTCAGCGGCAGGCCATCGAGGTTCTGTAGGAAGCGACCGGTCAGGTGCGCGGCCTGTTTACCGTCGATCACGGTGTTGACGATGGTTGGTGAGAGATAGCTTAGTCGAAGCATACGCTTGTAGCGCTCGGTCGATCGCCCGAAGATCTTGGCCAGGCGATCGAGAGCGAAATTAGGCTTGGCCATCGCCAAGGCATGAGCGCGATGGGCATCCTTGAGCAGGATGACGAGCTGCGGATTGGATTTTGGCTGATCGGCGATGGCAATGTCACCAATGACCAGCTTCGCATCATTGCCGTGCCGGATCCGCTCGATCGACCGCTCGAGCGAAGTTCCATCGTTGAGCAGCAGGCTGAGCGTGGCATCGCCGATCGTCACCTTGCGGACGCGCCCGATGATGAGTTCGCGCTTTTTGCGATGATCCGCGCCGGCGAGTAGTGCCGCCAACCTCTTGGCTTCAGTATCGCCATCGATGCTGCTGACTAGTTCGACGATGTGTTTGGCCAGCAACTCGCAGCAGACCGCTTCGATGCCATTGGCGGAAAGTCGGTAGGGTGCCGGGTCACTATTCCGGATCGTCTTTGGGTGGGTCACGTAATAACGAAACCGTTGCCCGCTGCGCGTTGTGTGGACCGGTCCCATGGTTCGCCCGTGCCGGTCAACGATCAGCCCCTGCAGCAAGCTGCCCGAAACCAACTTGGGTCCGCGAACGGCATCGGTGCTGAGCGACGCCAGGATCGCCTGCGCCTCGTCGAATGTTTGCCGCTCGACGACGGGATCATGCTGCCCCTGGTGAACTTTCTCCTTATGCTCGATCTCGCCAACGTAGAGCCGGTTGGAGAGGATGCAGCGCAACGAGCCATATTTGAATGATTTGCCACCTGCGGTTTTGCCGAGGCGTTCACGCTGCTTGGTCCTTAATCCTTCGCGCTGGGCCCATCGCAGCGTTCCTTGGACCGACTTAAGTTCGATGAACTGCGTGAAGAGGGCGCGAACAGTGTTCGCTTCGCCCGGGTTCACGACCAGCTTCCGGTCATCGACATCATATCCCAGAGGCACGGTGCCGCCCATCCACATCCCTTTGGCTTTCGACGCCGCGATCTTGTCGCGCACCCGCTCGGCGCCAACCTCGCGCTCGAACTGGGCGAACGACAGGAGCACGTGCAGCATCAGCCGGCCCATGCTGGTCTTGGTATTGAACGACTGGGTCACACTGACGAACGAAGCGTTCGCCTTTTCTAGCTGCTCGACGATCCGCGCGAAGTCGGCAAGGCTTCGGGTCAGGCGGTCGATCTTGTAAATGATGATCACGTCGACCTTGCCCGCCGTCACATCCGTGAGCAGCTCCCTGAGCGCCGGCCGCTCCATGGTTCCGCCCGAGATGCCGCCATCGTCATAGCGCTCGCGGTTGAGGCTCCAGCCCTCGTGACGCTGGCTGGCGATATAGTCCTTGCAGGCTTCATA
>JBDSNQ010000216.1:0-11386 GCA_039915275.1 Sphingomicrobium sp. | reverse complement strand
ATGCGGATGGCGATCGGCGTCATCGCCATGCTCCTCAATTTCCTGATGGTGACGCTGCTACCGTTGGCCGAAGCCACCGCGATCGGATTTTCGGTGCCGATTTTCGCGACCGTGCTGGCGGCGGTGGTGCTTGGCGAGCCGACCGGGCGCTGGCGCTGGGGAGCGGTGCTCGTCGGCTTCGTCGGTGTGCTGGTGATCGTCCAGCCCGGCAACGGCCATGTCAGCGCATACGGCGGAATGGTCGCGCTCGGTGCGGTGGTCAGCACCGCCTGCGCAACCATCGCTATTCGTCACCTGGGCGCGACCGAGGCCGTCGCGACCACGGTATTCTGGTTCGGCGCAACCTCGCTGGTACCGCTCGGCCTGGCCATGCCGTTCGTCGCGCACGCCCATGACGCGGGGACGTTCGCGGCAATCGCGGGCCTAAGTCTTACCGGGGGGATTGCGCAGTTGGCGCTCACCGGATCGCTTCGGCTCGCGCCTGTCGCGCTGGTGATGCCGATGGATTACTCGGCGCTGCTTTGGGCGAGCCTGCTCGGTTGGCAACTCTTCCTTCAACTGCCGTCGCCCTGGACCTGGGCTGGAGCGCCGATCGTGATTGCGGCCGGCCTCGTCATCCTGTGGCGCGAGCAGCGGCTTCGAATCGCTGGAACTGGCGCGGCTGCGGTGCCAGAAGTGGTGGAATGAAACATCCCCGCACACTTATCGCCCTGTCGTCCATGATCCTGATCGGCGCGGCGCCACCGCCGTCGTCGCCGGACGCGAAGCTGCGGGCGATGATTGCTCCAGTCAGCGGGGCGCGGATGAAGGCGACGGTCGAGGCGCTGGTCGGATTCGGGACGCGGCATACTTTGTCGTCGCAGAGCGATCCGAAACGCGGGATTGGGGCGGCGCTGGGTTGGTCCAAGGGGCAGTTCGAGAGCTTCGGCCTGCCGACCGAGCGGCCGTGCGACACTTTTACGGGCGCCCGCATCCCGACGCCGACGCGGGTGTGCGACATGGTCGCGATCCAGCGCGGGACCGAGCGTCCCAACGACGTGGTGATCATCACTGGCCATATCGACAGCCGGGTGACCGACATCCTCAACGCCGATGCGTTGGAGCCGGGGGCGAATGACGACGGGTCGGGTTCGGCGACGGTGATGGAGGCGGCGCGGGTGCTGTCGCGCCACAAGTTCGCGGGGACGATCGTCTATGCCCTGCTGTCGGGCGAGGAGCAGGGATTGTACGGCGGCAAGGTGTTGGCGGCTTACGCCAAGGCGCAGGGCTGGAACGTCGTCGCAAATTTGAACAACGACATTGTCGGCAACTCATGCTCGTCGGACGGGGTGTGCGATGCGACGCATGTGCGGGTGTTTTCGGAAGGGCCGCGGTGGCAGGGGCATGAGCAGCTCGCCGCGCAATGGCGTAGCCTCGGCGGCGAGAATGATTCGCCGTCGCGCAATATCTCGCGCTGGCTCGATGGCCTGGCCGATCGGCTCAAGATTGGGCTCGATGTCCGGCAGGTGTGGCGCAACGACCGCTTCGGCCGCGGCGGCGACCATACCGAGTTTTTGAATGCGGGTTATCCGGCGGTGCGCTTCTCGGTCGCGATCGAGAATTACGACTGGCAGCACCAGGACGTACGCGTCGAGAACGGCAAGCATTACGGCGACACCGTCGACCATATGAATTTCGCATATCTCGAAAAGGTCGCGAAGCTGAACATCGCCGCGCTGGCCGCGCTCGCCAGTGCTCCTCCGCCGCCGGAGGTGACAGTGGAAGGGGCGGTCTCGACGGATACTTCGGTGAGTTGGCGACCAGTTGCCGGCGCGAGAGGCTATGCCGTGAGATGGCGACGCACCGATGCCGCCAACTGGGAGCACAGCCGGCCGGCGAACCCGGATTCGGTTACTCCTGCAGCTACCCCGTCAGACAGCGGCGGACCAAATGCCCCAACCCGCGCAGTCGGACACAGCGTTGTCTTGAAAGGCATCCGCGTCGACGATTGGGTGTTCGGGGTTTCGTCGGTGAGCAAGGACGGGTTCGAGAGCCCGGTCGCCTCGGCGGTGCCGGGCGGGGCGTTCCAGCCGTGGGTGGCGGCCGCGGAAAGCAAGTAAGTCGTCACCCCGGCCTTGAGCCGGGGCCTGCCTTCCTTCATGGCCACGCCGAAAGAAGGCGGATCCCGGATCAAGTCCGGGATGACGATCTTTGGAGAACCATGCCTCGCAAACGCCCTGCCGGCCTGCCTTCGCGCAAGCAGATTCTTGATTTCATCGCGACGTCGGACCAGCCGGCGGGGAAGCGCGAGATTGGGCGGGCGTTTGGGCTTAGCGGGCAGGACAAGATCGCCTTGAAGGTGCTGCTGAAGGACATGGCCGACGAGGGGCTGATCGATTCGGCGCCTGGCCGCGCGTTCCATAAGACGGGCGGGGTGCCCAAAGTCACTGTGCTTCGCGTGGTCGAGGCCGATGATAGCGGCAATGTGTGGGCGGTGCCGGAGCAGTGGCATGCCGAGACGCCGGCGCCCAAGATCAAGCTGATCGAGCGCGGGCGGCGCGGGGCGCTGGGGATTGGCGACCGGGTGCTGGCGCGGACCGAAGAGCGCGGGGCCGGGCTGGGCGCCCACCCGATGAAAAAGCTCGAGACCAGCGCCGAGCTGGTGCTGGGCGTGATCCGCAAGGAGGGCGAGCGCTATTGGCTGAGCCCGGTCGAGAAGAAGGAGCGGCGCGAGCTTGCGGTGAGCGAGCTGAAGGACGCGCAAGCCGGCGATCTGGTGCTGTGCGAAGTGTCGGGGCGGGGGCCGCGGGTGACGGCGCGGGTCGATGCGGTGCTGGGCGATCCGTTCGCGCCGAGGAGCTTCAGCCTGATCGCGATCCACAAGCACGGGCTGCGGCATGAGTTTCGCCAGGAGGCGATTGATGAGGCGCATCGGGTTTCCGGATTTCCGTTGGGGGAGCGGGAAGACCTGACGCATTTGCCGATAGTCGCGATCGACCCGGCCGATGCGCGCGATCATGATGATGCGATCTGGGCGGAAGCGGACGGCGAGGGCGGCTGGAATGCGATCGTCGCGATTGCCGACGTCAGTTTCTATGTGCGGCCCGGCTCCGAGCTCGATCACGAGGCGCGCAGCCGCGGTAACAGCGTCTATTTCCCCGATCGGGTGGTGCCAATGTTGCCCGAGGTATTGTCAGCGGACATTTGCTCGCTGAAGCAGGGGCAGGTGCGCGCGGCGATGGCGTGTCACCTCAAGATCGCGAGTGACGGGACGCTCAAAAGCTGGCGTTTCACGCGTGCTAATGTTTGTGTAGTGGCAAACATTGCTTATGAGGATGCACAAGCAGCGATTGATGCAAGTCACGAGAAACGGACGGAAGTTTCGTCGTCACCTTGCTCGATGCCTGAGGTTGAATCGGCTGTTCCGGCTGCATTGGTTGAGTCGGCGCTGAAACCATTGTGGGCGTGTTGGCGGGCGCTGCTGGCGGACCGCAACAAGCGCGGGCCGTTGGAACTCGACATACCGGAGCGGCGTGTGGTGCTCGACGAGAAGGGTCGGATCCTGTCGGTCGCGCCGCGCGAGCGGCTCGACGCCCACAAATTGGTCGAGGATTATATGATCGCCGCCAACGTCGCCGCGGCGCGGGCGTTGGAAGCGAAGAAGGCGCCGGTCATGTACCGCGTGCATGAGGCGCCGAGCCGCGAGAAATTGGTAGCGCTCAAGGATTATATGGCGACGTTTGGGTTCGAGTTCGCGCTCGGGCAAGTGATCAAGCCGGCGACGTTCAACCGGGTGATCGAGCGGGTTGGCGAGGATGAATCTCGGCCTGAGATCATGGAGCAGATCCTGCGCACCCAGATGCAGGCGCGCTATGGGCCCGAGCGGTTGGGGCATTTCGGGCTAGCGTTGGCGACCTACGCGCATTTCACGTCGCCGATCCGGCGTTATGCCGATTTGCTGGTGCACCGCGCTTTGGTCAGCGCGTACCGGCTGGGCGAGGGCGGGTTGCCGGCTGGCGAGGACGAGAAGGATGTGGCGATCGGCGAGGCCATCTCGATGCTCGAGCGGCGGGCGATGGAGGCCGAGCGCGACACCGTCGATCGCTATGTCGCGGCGTTCCTGTCCGACCGCGTCGGGCAATTGGTCGAGTGCCGGATTACCGGGGTGCAGCCGTTCGGCTTTTTCGCCACCGTCCTGGATTTGGGCGGCGACGGGCTGGTGCTAGCGCAGACCTTGGGCCAGGAATATTTCCGCTATGACGAGAAAGCGCGCCAGCTGGTCGGCGAGCATAGTGGCGAGACCTACCGCGTCGGGCAGAAACTGACGCTGCGCCTAGCCGAGGCCAATCCGGTATCCGGATCGTTGCGGTTCGAACTGCCCGAGGGGCATTTTGGCGGCGGATCGAGAGGCCGGTCGGACCGCACGCGATCGGCTCCGCGTCGGGGGCGGCCGGGCAACATCCGCCACCAGGGCAAGCGCAGGTAAGGAGAAGCATCATGGACCGCTACAAGATCGCCATCGTCGTCGGCAGCCTGCGCAAAGACAGTATCAACCGCAAGGTTGCGCTGTCGCTGTGCGCGATGGCCCATGAGCAATTGAATTGCGATATCGTGCCGATCGACGATCTGCCGCTCTACAACCAGGATTCCGATGCCAATCCGCCCGCGCAATATGAGCGGTTTCGCAAAGAGATAGCCGCCGCCGACGGCGTGCTGTTCGTGACGCCCGAATATAATCGCGGCGTCCCCGGCGTGCTCAAGAATGCGGTCGACGTCGGCTCGCGACCCTATGGCAAGAGCGTGTGGAACCAGAAGCCGGCGGCGATCGTCAGCGCCTCACCGGGCAGCATCGGCGGGTTCGGCGCCAACCACCAGCTGCGCCAGGCGGCGGTGTTCTTGAACATGCCGGTGATGCAGCACCCCGAGGCCTATCTCGGCCACGTCAACGACGACAGCTTCGATGCCGACGGCAAGCTCAAGGACGGGCCGCTCAAGGATTTGGTCATGAGCCTGGCCAACGCGTTTGCCGACTGGGTGCATCTGATCCACGAATCGCGCCGGCTGCTGGCGCCAAAGTAGCTCAGGTAACCTTGGCGCGGGTGTGGAAGCGGGGCTCGTCCCAAGCGCGCGTGGCGAGGATATTGGCCAGCGTGTCGGCGGCGCGCCAGGCGTCCTCGAAGCGGTTGTAAAGCGGGGCAAAGCCGAAGCGGATCAGGTCGGGCGCTCGAAAGTCGCCGGTGACGCCGCGGTCGATCAGCGCCTGCATCACCGCATAGCCCTGGGGATGGGCGAAGCTGATGTGGCTTCCACGGACGGCAGGCTCGCGCGGGCTGGCGAGCTTCACTTCGCTTCCGCAGCGCGCTTCGACTTCGGCGATGAAGAGATTGAGGAGTGCCTGCGCCTTGGCTTCGAGATCGGCCATCGCCATTCTGGCGAAACTGTCGAGCCCGGCCTCGAGCGCGGTTAAGGCAAGGATCGACGGCGTGCCGGTGAGGAAAGCGGCGATGCCGGGCGCCGGGCGGTAGTCTGGTTCGAAGGCGAAGGGTGCCGCGTGGCCCATCCAGCCCTGGATTGGCGAGCACAGCTGATTTTGCAGATGTTCGGCGACGAATATAAAGGCCGGCGCGCCGGGCCCGCCGTTCAAATATTTGTAGCCGCAGCCGAGGGCGAGGTCGCAGCCGTCGCGAGCGAGATCGAGCGCGATCGCGCCGGCGCTGTGCGACAGGTCCCACAGGGTTAGCGCGCCGGCGGCGCGGGCGGCGGCATTGATCGTGGCCATGTCGTGCCGCGCGCCGCTGCGGTAATCGACGTGGGTCAACATGACGACGGCGGTGTGGTCGTCGATGGCGGCTTCGATGTCGCCCGCTGCAACGCTTTTGAGCTGTAGGCCGGGCAGCAGTTCGGCCAGGCCCTGGGCGACGTAGCGGTCGGTCGGGAAGTTGCGGTCTTCGGTGAGGATGATCGAGCGGCCGGGACGCGCCCGGACAGCGGCGGCGAGCAGCTTGAACAGACACACCGTGGTTGAGTCGGCGACCAGTAGCTCGTCGGGCCGGGCGCCGAGCAGCGGTGCGAGCTTGGCGGCGATTCGCGTTGGCGCGTCGATCCAGCCGTGCTTGTTCCAGCTGGTGATGAGGTCGCCGCCCCATTGTTGCTCGACCACATCGCGTAGGCGATCGGCGGTCGCGGTCGGCAGCGGGCCGAGCGAATTGCCGTCGAGATAGACGCCTTGGGGCAGGACGAAGCGGTCGCGGGCGGGGGCGAGCAGATCGGCGGCGTCGAGCGCGCGGGCCTCGTCGAGTGTCACAGCTTGGGCAGGGTTACGCCGCGCTGACCCATATATTTGCCGGCGCGGTCGGCGTAGCTGACTTCGCACGGCTCCTCGCCCTTGAGGAACAGGAACTGGCAGGCGCCTTCATTGGCGTAGACCTTGGCCGGGAGCGGCGTGGTGTTGGAGAATTCCAAGGTGACGTGGCCTTCCCAGCCGGGCTCGAGCGGGGTGACGTTGACGATGATTCCGCACCGCGCATAGGTCGACTTGCCGAGGCAGATGACGAGCACGTCGCGCGGCACCCGGAAATATTCGACCGTGCGGGCGAGCGCGAAGCTGTTGGGCGGGATGACGCAGACATCGGTCTTGCGGTCGACGAAGCTGTTGGAGTCGAAATTCTTGGGGTCGACGATCGCCGAATCGACGTTGGTGAAGATCTTGAAATCGTCGGCGACCCGCGCGTCATAGCCGTAGGACGACAGGCCGTAGCTGATGCAGCCGTCGGCGCGCTGGGCCTCGACGAACGGCTCGATCATGGCGTGGGCCAGCGCCTGCTCGCGAATCCAGCGGTCGGACTGAATGGTCATGTCGGTGGGCGTAGCCGCGCTGGGGCGGGGGGCGCAATGCCACTTTCCATCCACAGGCCAATCCACGAAAAAGATTGCCAGCCGCGAACTTTGGATGGAAGTTATGGGGCCAAAATCGGTAAGCCGACGACATGGCAGAAATCCTTCGAATCGCTGATCCGGCATCGACGCCCGGAAACCCCGCCCTCCCCCAGAACGTCGAGGCGGAGGCGGCGCTGCTGGGCGCGCTGATGATCGACAACCGGCTGGTCGAAGAGGTTCAGACGCGGTTGCAGCCGCACCATTTCTTCGAGCCGCTGCACGGCCGGATTTACGAATCTATCCTGCGGCTGACCGACCGCAACATGATCGCCAATCCGGTGACGCTGCGGCCGCTGTTCGAGGCCGACGAGGGGATCAAGGAAGTCGGCGGGCCAGCCTATCTGGCGCAGTTGACCGGTTCGGGAGCGGCAGTGATCGGCGCGCGCGATTTCGCGGCGCAAATTTACGACCTCGCATTGCTCAGGGCGCTGATCGGAGTCGGCCGCGACCTGGTCGAGAGCGCGCTCGACACCAGCGAGGAAGTCGCCCCGCTGGCCCAGATCGAGCGGGCCGAGACCGAACTCTACAAGGTCGCGGAAGAAGGCGGCGTCGAAGGCAAGGCCAAGTCGTTTGGCGAAGCGACCAAGCTGGCGATCGAAATGGCCGAGCGCGCCTTGAACAGCGGCGGGCATTTGTCGGGCATCACCACTGGCCTCGACAGTCTCAATTCGAAGATCGGCGGGTTGCACAGCTCCGACCTGATCATCATCGCCGGGCGGCCGGGCATGGGCAAAAGCGCGCTGGCGACCAATATCGGCTTTGCCGCCGCCCAGCGCTTTCTGCGCGACGCCGACGACGGGATCGAGCCGGGCAAAGGGGCGGGCGCAGCGGTGGCTTTGTTCAGCCTAGAAATGTCGGCCGATCAGCTCGCCACGCGCGTTCTCGCCGAGCAGTCGGGGATCAGTTCCGAGAATTTGCGCATGGGGCGCATCAGCCAGCAGGAATTTCGCCAGTTGGCGCGCGCCGCCGGCGAGCTGCAGAGCCTGCCGCTGTACATCGACGACACGCCCGGGCTGACGATTGCCGCGCTGCGTGCCCGCGCCCGGCGATTGAAGCGCCAGAAGGGCATTGGCATGGTGATCGTCGATTATCTCCAGCTGCTCCAGGGCACCGGCAAGAACAGCAACGAGAACCGAGTCCAGGAAATCTCCGAGATCAGCCGCGGCCTAAAGCAGCTGGCGAAAGAGCTCGACCTGCCGGTGATTGGCCTGTCGCAGCTAAGCCGCGCGGTCGAAAGCCGAGAGGACAAGCGGCCGCAGCTCTCGGATTTGCGCGAGTCGGGTTCGATCGAGCAGGACGCGGACATCGTGCTGTTCATCTACCGCGAGGATTATTACGTCGCGTCGCGCGAGCCCAAGCGGCCGGTCGAGGGCGACGACGCCAAGGCCCATGAGCAGCATGAGGAATGGGCGCGCGACATGAGCCGGGTCTATGGCCTGGCCGAGCTGATCGTCGCCAAGCAACGCCACGGCGCGACCGGCAAGGTGCGGCTCAAGTTCGACAGTCGGATCACCAAGTTCAGCGACGTCGCTGATGACGGCTATTTGCCCGAGATGCGCAACAGTTAGTGCAAGCGGCGACAGCCTCAGGCAGCGTTGGCCGGATATTTCCCGAGCCTCAAGACGGCATTAATTGTCGCAACCTTTTAGCTTGGAATAGACGCAGGCCGCGGCCTCTTCGCGCGCGGTCGCGCGGCAATAGGTCATCGCGATATCATCGGCTTCCTGCATGGTGTCCGCCAATCCCCAGCCATAGCCATAGGTGCCGGCCCTCGGGTCGAGCGCGATCGACATGCAGCGGTTATCGAAATGGGCGACGATGCGGCACAGGTTGCGCGCCGATTCCGGGGCGCTGTCGGTGGTTCGGCATTTCGCCAGCGCCTCCGATTCGCTCTTCTCGCGGCTGACCTGGTGCCATCCGGCGCCAAACGCCAAACCGCCCTTGGCGACGTCCGGCGGCTGTCCGATCGCGATCGCGGCATAGGCCAGAGCCGGGCCGGGCACGACCAGGCAAATCGCGGCGATGCTTGCCAGTGCAAATCTTGTCATTGAAACCTCCCCACCCCAGGCGTCCCGGTTCGACTATAGGCGCGGGCGGCCAGAAAAATAGTGGGTCGCGGCGCCTCAATCCTCGAGCAAATTGGGGTCGGTCAGTCCCTGGTCGATCTTGGCGCGGGCGATGGCCGCCTCGCTGCTGGTCACCGGATAAGCGCAATAATCGGCAGCATAGAAGGCGCTCGGGCGGTGGTTGCCGGACAGGCCGATCCCGCCGAACGGAGCATTGGACGGGGCGCCGTTGGTCGGCTTGTTCCAGTTGATCACTCCGGCGCGGACATTCGCCCAGAATTTGTCATACAGATCGGGGCTTCCGCCGACGAGGCTGGCGGCGAGCCCGAAACGGGTGGCGTTGGCCTCGTCGATCGCGGCATCGAAGTCCTTGACCCGGATCAGTTGCATCACGGGCCCGAACATCTCCTCGTCGGGGCGGTCGGCGACGTCGGTGACGTCGATCAGCGCGGGGGTGAGGAACGGCAGCGCCTCGTTGGGACGGTCGAGCCGCCGTATCGGCTTGCCACCCTTCATCATCAGGCCGAGCCATTGTTCCTGCAGATGATCGGCGGCCGCATTATCGATCATCGGCCCCATAAACGGCGGCGGGTCGGCGAATGGCTCGCCGACGATGAGGCGGTCGACCAAGCGCAGGATGGCCTCGACCAGCGGGCCTTCCTGGCCGTTCTCGACGATCAGCCGCCGCGCCGCGGTGCAGCGCTGCCCGGCCGAAAGATAGGCCGATTGAACGGCGATGACCGCGGCCGCGTCGACATCCTTGGCGTCCCACACCACCAATGGATTATTGCCGCCAAGCTCGAGCGCGAGGATCTTGTGCGGGGCTTCGGCGAACTGCCGGTGCAAGGCCCGGCCGGCGCGGGCCGAACCGGTGAACAACAGCCCGTCGATGCCCGGCTCGGCGGCGAGCGCGCGCCCTTCGTCCGGGCCGCCGATCAGCAGGCGCAATACCCCGTCGGGGACGCCCGCTGCATGAAAGCATTCGACCAGCATCGCGCCGGTCGCGGGGGTCTTTTCGGACGGCTTGAAGACCAATGCATTGCCGGCGATCAGCGCCGGGACGATGTGGCCGTTGGGAAGGTGTGCGGGAAAATTGTAGGGGCCGAGCACCGCCAGCACGCCATGCGGTTTGTGGCGGACCGCGATCTTGTTGCCGAGCGCGGCCTCGAGCCGGCGCTGCGGGGTGCGCTCCGAATAAGCGTCGATCGAGATCTGGACCTTGTTGATGACCGCCGCGACTTCGGTCTTGGCTTCCCACATCGGCTTGCCGGTTTCGCGGGCGATCAGCGTGGCGAATTCGGTCTCTCGCTGGCGCACGACATTGGCGAACCGCCGCACCGCCTCGCTCCGGTAAGTCAGCGAATGCGCGGCCCATCCGCCGGCAGCGGCGCGTGCCGCAGCAACTTCGCTCGCCGCGTCGCCGATCTCGCCCGACCAGACTTCCGCGCCAGTCGCCGGTTCGGTCGAGACCAGTTTTTCAGCCATCACCAAGCGCGCTCCACGAACTTGGCTGCTGCGTCAAGCCGGGGCGCCCGCGTTGGCGGCCATCGCCTCGCCCATTCGGCGGATCGCGGCAATCTTGGCTTCAAACGGATTCCAGTCTTCGCGCTCGGCGATTGCCGACCAGATGGCTTCGACCTCCTCGATATGCATCGAGCAGGGTTGGGAGTCCGACCAATAAGGATGAGTTTCCGCGCGCTGGCGTCCATTCAGCGCGGCAGCGAGTGCGCGGAAGGGTGCGGTCGGATAGCGTTCCGCGCCCGGATCGCGCCCGCCGCGCCAGTCGAAGAAAAGGCGGTCGATGGAGGTTTCGCGCGATTGCAGCGTGGCCATCAAGGCGGCAGCGAGCGCTCGATCCTGATCGTTTCCGAGGGGGGCCACGCCGAGGCGCTTGATGAGGGCCTGGACTAGCAAGTCTTCGAAGCGATCGCCCCAGCCTTCGAGCAATTCGGACAGCGGCGCGGCATCGGCGACCAACGCCAGGCAGCCGGCGAGCTGCGCCAGGTCCCAGTGGATCGCCTCGGGCTGGCGGCCGAACGCATAGAGGCCGTGGTGGTCGAAATAAGCAGCGGTGAAATCCGCGTCCCAGTCGGGCGTGAAGCGCCACGGGCCATAATCGAAGCTCTCGCCGGTGATGGCGATATTGTCGCTGTTGAGCACGCCGTGGACGAAGCCCGCCGCCATGTAGCTGGCGGCGAGATTGGCGGTGGCGGTGGCGACGCGGTCGAACAGGCGCAGGGCATCGGCGGCGGCGTTCGAGGTCTCCTCGCCGTAGAGATTGGTGAGGCAATAACGGACCAGTTTGGTGATGTTTTCGGTTTCGCCGAAGAAAGCGAGGCGCTGGAAGCTGCCGATGCGGATGTGGCCGTGGCCGAGGCGCGTAAGCACCGCCGAGCGGGTCGGCG
>JBDSNQ010000037.1:0-14604 GCA_039915275.1 Sphingomicrobium sp. | reverse complement strand
GCAAGCGATCCGCAGAAAACCGCCAAAAACGCCCTCTGTGTGGTAAATAATGTGGGTGGTGCAGAATCCTAAAATCTTGGAAAAAAGCTCGGAAAACAGCCGATCATTAACTGATGAAACATCAGTAGGTCGCTCGTCGCAATGGTTCGGACCCAGTGCGGACATCCCTTTATCGACGATGCAACTGCGCCCATTCCAGAGACAACTCCTCTTGGCCGGGAGCGGCAATACTAAGCGCCCTCGGAGTAAGCGGGGTGATCGCTGACCGGGGCGGGAGCTTATTGGGAACCTGAATGTCCCAAGCCAACCCGATCAACTCCAAAAACTGAACGAACCGGAACCCAGGATCAATCTGCCCCGGATAAAGTCCGTGCCGGGCCGAGGCAGGGAATGCATGATGATTGCAATGCCAGCTTTCGCCCATCGTTGGAATCGCCAACCAGGCAATGTTGTAACCTTGCACAGCGGCGTCCTCGACGAACCAATCCTGATGCCCGCGACGATGTGCCACATGGGCGATATACCAATGCATGGTGAAGCAGACAGCGACACGAACAACGACGCCCCAGACGACCCACGACCAACAGCCGAGCCAGAAAAGGACCAGCGCCACGGGAATCTGATGCAGCATCCAGGTGCGTTGGAGAAACACATAGAATGGATCGTCACTGATGCCGGGACCGGCATCAAAGCGCGGCGGCTTGTCGAAGAGCAACTTGAAGTTGAGATAGTAGAACCCATCAGCCAGCACGGACTTGCCGTGCCGCAGGAACCAATGACAGTTGGCTTGGCGCTGGGCCCAATCTCGAATGTCATGGAGGCCAACTGTCCAGAGAGGGCCGCCCATGCCAACCAAGACGCCGACATAGATCATCAGCCTCTCAAGCCACTTCGGGCAATCGAAACTGTGGTGGATTAGGCGGCGGTGAAAGCCGACGGAATGGCCGACACAAAGCGTGAATCCCGAAAGGGCCAGGAATACAAGGACGCCACTCCAGCTGAAGAACATTGGCCCGAGGATCAGGGCGCCCGCAATGAATGACATATTCCATATCGACCGTGGAGCATCCCACTTTAGCTGGCCGCTGCCGGCGTCGGCATTCTCCAAGTTTCCGAGGGAATTGACCTTAAATGCACCCTCAGATGCTTCGCCGGCGACGCTCATGATTCAACTACCTTGCGTGTGCGACCCGCCTTCTTCCGCTCTGCACTGATTTTTCGTGCCTCTGGGCAAAAGGGCGTCAGGAAACTGTAAAGGCTGTTGGCGAGGTTATCGGCAGCGATCGAGTAGATGATGTGTTGGCCGCGCTTCTGTTGGTGGACCAACCCTGCGTCATGGAGGACCGACAGATGCTTGGAAATCGAGGGCATCGCCATGTCGAACTTGGCGGCAATTTCTCCGACCGTCATCGGTCCACCGGATAGGTGATTGAGAATGCGTCTCCGCGGGGTCGACGCGAGAGCCTTGAAGGCCTTGTCCATCGATACTTTCCTAAATAGGAAAATATGAAAGTCAAGAATGCCCGCATTCCACCACTGCGGACATTGGGTGCCTGTCATGCGTAGGTGGTGGTGAGCCCTGCTGGATTCGAACCAGCGACCTACTGATTAACCTCCCACTTCGGCTTTCGCCGCCCCCGTTACCAGGGTTCGTGGTCTGGACCTTCCCTTCGCCCTACCTCGTTTCCGAGATTTAGGCGGGTGCCGTCAGGCCTCTACACCTTCCCCATTGCTGGGGCTTGGCTCGGGATTGCCGTCGCCGCGACGCGGACGGGTTCCCCGACTTTGACACCATCTCATCCGCCGGTTTCCCGACGGTGACTCCAATCGAAGTCAGTTGCTCTACCAACTGAGCTAAGGGCCCACAGTGCTGGCATTACGCACGACGACGCGACACCGCAACCGCGGAACTCACGCCAATTTGCCTTAAGCCAGCCGTAAGGAACGACTGTGGGGGAAAACGTGGGGACTTTGACGTCTGAAATAGCCCTTGATGTCCCCCCTGTCCTTTTCTACAGCATGACTAAGTCACAGAAATCGCAGATTTTAGCGGTTTTTTGGCGATAGAAGGTGGGACTTTTAATCAGTAGGTCGCTGGTTCGAATCCAGCAGGGCTCACCATTTTTGCGCCGACTGGTGCGAACGAGCTGAGGCTTTGTTGCGCGATCCGGCGAGCGGATCGCTGGGTCTAACGCGACGCCATCCGGGTTTCGTCGATGCTGCTTTGCTGTGGAACGACCATCCGCAGCTGCTTGCGCGCGAAGTCGATCGAGAATTTGCTGAATGACCGCAGGGCATTCATTCCGAGCAGCACTGCCGGTTTGTTTTCCATGTCGAGCGTGCGAAAGATCGCCGCGTCGGCGAACAGGATGACGAGATCCTTCATTTCGACGTCGCCGATCTTGATCCGTTTGGTGTGGAAGGCGTCGCCAACTAGCTTCTGGCCGGTGACCGAAGTCATTTCGACCCGCTCGCCCTGGCCCAGCCGGTTGCGCGCTTCGAGCTTGGCCCGCAGCGCCGCATTGCCCAGCGTGATTTCCGAGCCGGTGTCCAAAATAACCGCCATCGGCACGCCGTTTACGGTGGCCTTGGTGACGATCAGATGGCCGCGCTTGAGATTGCCGCGCACGATGATCGTGCCCTCTTCGTCGCGTTCCTGCCGCTGAGCCGACGGCACGATCGAGATCATGCGCGTGCGAAAGTCGAACATCACCCGTTGCGAGCGCAAGGAATCGACGCCAAGGATTCCGTCGGCGCCCATGTTGACGGCTTCGAGCACTGGCGCTTCGACGCTGCGCACGCGGTCGGGTCCAAGTTCGAGACGAGGGACGTTGGCGGTCCGCACCGACGAGCTTCCGGTGATGCTGTGGAGCGTCGCCAGCGGACCATCAGTCAGCCCCAGCTCGGACACAATTGCGGTCGATACGGCGGTCCGGTCGGCGCCGGTGTCGACCAGGAAACGATATGGCCCTCTGCCGCTCAGCCGCACCGGAACCGTCATCCGGTCGTTGCGGTCGAGCTTGAAGGCGATGTCCTGCGTGATGGTCGTCCGATCGACCTCGACCGGGCCCTGGATCGGATCGACGACGGTCATCGCCGGCTCCGCCGCGGCCGGCGCGGCGAGCCCGATTGCAACCATGAATTGCCAACCCATTATTGCGCGCATGGCCTGTTTCCCTCGTGGCTACACTAGGATGGTCGGCGGCGCTGTTCAACGCATGCTTCCGATACGGTGATACATTCAACGAACTGGTAATTCATCGCACGCTACGGCGGAACGCAGATGGGTCCCTGGATCGACCGAGGTCGGCACTGGAGCAGTTGCAAGAGCGCGCGAGCACAAGGGTTGGACCGTGGAAGAATTGCCCATCGTTACTACGCTTTATTCGCTCGGCGATGCGCCGCCTTTGCCCGACGATCCACGCGAGGGCGATCGGACTGTGACGCTGTTCCGGGTCGGCTCGCTGATGATCGGCGCCCGCCGCGAACTGTGCCTGATCAAGAATGTCTCCGCCGGCGGGATGCTGGTCCGGGCCTATTGCGTGATCCCGCCCGGCACCCGCGTGGCAGTCGAGCTCAAGCGCGGCGAATCGGTCGATGGCACCGCCCGCTGGAGCAAGGGCGACACGGTCGGGATCGAATTCGACGAACTGGTCGACGTTGTCGCTTTGCTCTCGACCACCATGGAGGGCCTGCGCCCGCGGATGCCGCGCATCGAAATCGCCTGCGTCGCATCGGTCCGCGAAGGCGCGGACGTGTACCGCGTCAGCGCCGTCGATGTGTCCCAAGGTGGCCTCAAGTTCACAAGCCAACGGTCATTTGCGATTGGCGGCGATGTCATCGTGACCTTGCCCGGAATACCGCCGGTAGCGGGCAACGTGCGGTGGCAGAGCGAGGGATATTTTGGCGTCACTTTCAACAAGATGCTGCCGCTGCCGCTGCTGGTCGGCTGGCTCCACGAACAGCGCGAGCGCCTCCGCGCTACCGCCTAATTCAATGATTGACTGGCTATTCGCCGAGCGTGTTGCGCGACGGAGTCCACGCCCAGCTTTCGACCAGGCGCAGCTCGTCCGACGACAATTTGCGCACCGCCAGGCCCTCGCGCCGGAAATTCATCGGTGCGCGATAGCGCGGGCCAGGAATATTGCGCAGGACGTCTTCCTGCGGGATCGGCCGGCGGAACGCGACCCCCGCCTGCTTGCCGTGGACCCAGGCAACCCGGCTGCTGACGGAAAGCTCATTGCGGCGGAACAGGACTTCCGACCCTTCGATCGGCAGTCCGTCGCCCTCAATCAGCGCGCCCTCGGTCGAAAGATTGCGCAACTTGACCGGAATGACCGAGCCCAGCGCTTCGATCGAGGCCGCAAGAAGCACGTTCGAGCGCCGCGTCTGGCGATTTTGAGTGATGCCGCTCTGGTCCATGCCCGCGATCCTAGCGGACGATAGTAAAACTAGCTTTAACGAGATGCGGAGGTGTGCCGCAGCAGCAACATCACATTGTTGGCGGGCATTTGGCGCGTCTCCACCTGATCGAAACCGCGCTTGCTGGCAGCCGCCGCAAAATCCTCGACCCGGCGCAGGCCCCAGCTCGGATCGCGCCGCTTGAGGTCGGCATCGAAGGCGAGGTTGCTGGGCGCGGGCGCAACGCCTTCGAGCAGCCACGGGCCGTAGAGAATCAGCGGCGCGCCCACGGCAAGCAGCTTCGCCGCGCCGTCGAGCAGCCCGAGCGCCGACGGCCACGGGCTGATGTGCGCCATATTGATGCTGAGCAGCGCGTCGGCCCGTTCGATCGGCCAGTCGGGCGCGCTGGCATCGATCACGATCGGCGCGCGCAAATTGGGCAAGCCCGCCGCATCGCGCCACGCGGCGATCGAGGCGAGCGCATCGGCATGCACATCGCTCGGCTGCCATTCGAGCGTTGGGAATCGCTCGGCGAAATACACCGCATGCTCGCCAGTTCCACTGGCGATTTCGAGCACCAGCCCGCTCGCCGGCAGCCATTCCGCCAAGACTTCGGATATGGGCTCCCGATTGCGCAAGGCGGCGGGGGCCGAGCGCGCAACGCCGGTCGCTTGTGTCTCATAGAAGCGGCGGTTGCTCACCCTATTGGCCGCGGTAGGTCAGAACCGGCTGGCGCGCCGCCAGGGTCTCGTCGAGCCGCCGCCGCGGGGCGTAGATCGGCGCGGCCTTGAGGGCTGGATCACCCGCCTTGGCGCGGCTGGCAATGGAACGCATCGCGGCGATGAACTGGTCGAGCGCCGCCTTGGATTCGGTCTCAGTCGGTTCGACCAGCATGGCGCCGTGGACGACCAAAGGAAAATACATGGTCATCGGGTGAAAGCCCTCGTCGATCAGCGCTTTCGCCAGATCGATGGTGCTGAACCCGTCGGCGAAACCGCGGTCGGAGAAGATCGCCTCGTGCATGCACGGTCCCGAGCCGGCGAACGGCGCGTCGAGCACATCCTCCAGGCTGCGCAGCACATAATTGGCGTTGAGCACCGCGTCCTCGGCGACCTGGCGCAAGCCGTCGGCGCCGTGGCTCATCATGTAGGCGGCGGCGCGGGTGAACATCCCCATCTGGCCGTGGAAGGCGACCATCCGGCCGAAACTCTTGCCATGATGCTCGCCCGCCGTCTCTTCCTCGACCAGCTCGAAGCGGTCGCCGGCTTGCTCGATGAATGGCAGCGGCGCGAACGGCGTCAGCGCCGCCGACAGCACCACCGGCCCCGAGCCCGGCCCGCCGCCGCCGTGCGGGGTCGAGAATGTCTTGTGCAAATTGATGTGCATGGCGTCGATGCCGAGGTCGCCCGGACGGACCCGGCCGACGATCGCGTTGAAATTGGCGCCGTCGCAATAAACCAAAGCGCCGGCGGCGTGGACCGCTTCGGAGATGGCGATCATGTCCGGCTCGAACAGGCCGCAGGTGTTGGGGTTGGTGATCATCACCGCCGCGACGTCAGGTCCGAGGCGGGCCTTGAGTGCATCGAGATCGACCCGCCCAGCCGCGTTCGCCGGGATGTTCTCAACGCGGTAGCCGGCGAAGGCGGCGGTCGCGGGATTGGTGCCGTGGGCGCTCTCCGGCACCAGCACCACTTCGCGCGCATCGCCGCGCGCTTCCAATGCAGCGCGGATGCACAATAGCCCGCACAGCTCGCCGTGCGCGCCGGCCTTGGGGCTCATCGCCACCGAATGCATGCCGGTCAGCGTCGTCAGCCAATGGCCGACGAGGTCGATCAGTTCGAGCGCGCCCTGGACGGTGTCGACCGGCTGCAGCGGGTGGATGTCGGCGAAGCCCGGCAGCCGCGCGACCTTCTCATTCAAGCGCGGGTTATGCTTCATGGTGCAACTGCCGAGCGGGAACAGGCCGAGGTCGATCGCGTAATTCTGGCGGCTGAGGCGGGTGTAATGGCGCACGGTCTCGGGTTCGCTCAGGCCGGCGAGGCCGATGGGCGCCGTGCGTTCAAGCCCACCAATTCGGCTCGCGACCGGCTCGACATCGGCGAAATCGACGCCGGTCGATTCCATGTCGCCGATCTCGAACAGCAACGGCTCTTCGAGCATCAGGGCGCGATTGCCGGTGGTGGTCGTGGCCTGACCTGGTTCGTTAACCGGCGAAGACGGCCGCCAGCCCGACGGATTGACGGTCATCGGACGAGCTCCCTTAAAGCGCCTTCGAACGCGTCGACATCCTCATCTGTGACGGTCTCGGTTACCGCGACGACCAGCCCGTTCTCGAGCGCATCCGCGCCCGGATAGAGCCGCCCGAGCGACACGCCGCCGAGGATTCCGCGGTCGGCCATGTCGCGCACCGCCGGCCGCGCTTCGACCGGCAGCCGCAGCGTGAACTCGTTGAAGAAGCTGTCGTTGACCAGGCTGACGCCCGGGATCGCGGACAGGCGTTCAGCGACGGTCACCGTGCGGGCATGATTGATCTCGGCCAGCCGCCGCAGCCCTTTCTCGCCGAGCAGGCTCATGTGGACGCTGAAGGCCAGCGCACACAGCCCCGAATTGGTGCAGATGTTCGAGGTCGCTTTCTCGCGCCGAATATGCTGCTCGCGAGTCGACAGCGTCAGCACGAAGCCGCGCTTGCCTTCCGCGTCCACGGTCTCGCCCGCCAGCCGCCCGGGCATCTGGCGGACGTGCTTCTCGCGGCAGGCGAACAGGCCGACGTAAGGTCCGCCGAACTGCAGCCCGACGCCGATCGACTGGCCCTCGCCGACGACGATGTCGGCGCCCATTTCGCCTGGCGACTTGATCAGCCCGAGCGCGACCGGTTCGGTCACCACCGCGATCAGCAAGGCCCCCGCGGCGTGGGCCGCTTCGGCGATCGGGGCGAGATCGGTGATGCGCCCGAGGATGTCGGGATATTGCACGACCACCGCACTGGTACCGCCGTCGATGCCGGCGATCAATCGCTCGGCGTCGGTCGTCGCGGTCAGCTCGGGCAGCGCCGTCTCCAGCACATCGCCGGTGAACCGCGCCATGGTCCTGGCGACGCTGACATAATGCGGGTGAAGCCCGGACGACAGGATCGCCTTCGAACGCCGGGTGATCCGCTGCGCCATGCCGATCGCTTCCCAGCAGGCGGTCGAGCCGTCGTACATCGAGGCGTTGGCGACTTCGCAGCCATACAATCGCGCGACCTGGGTCTGGAATTCGAACAACACCTGCAGCGTGCCTTGCGCGATCTCGGGCTGGTAGGGCGTGTAGCTTGTCAGGAACTCGCCGCGCTGGATGATATGGTCGACGCTGGCCGGGACATGGTGGCGATAAGCGCCGCAGCCCAGGAAGAACGGCGCTTCGCCAGCGACGAGGTTCTTGCGCGACAGCGCCGTCAGCTGGCGTTCGACCGACAGCTCGGATGCGTGATTGGGCAGGCCGTGGATGTCGCCCTTCAACCGCGCCGCTTCGGGCACGTCGCGGAACAGCTCGTCGACCGAACCGGCGCCGATCACGCCGAGCATTGCGCCCCGGTCGGCATCACTCAACGGCAAATAACGCATCAAACAGGCTTTCTCATGATGAAGCGGAGGCGGACGTAGTCGGCGAACCAGCTGCCGTCGGGGCGGCGCAACTGCGGCTCGAGCCGGCGCTCGATCGCCGCGGCGACTTCATGGCGCTCGCTGTCTGGCACTTGCGCCGCATCGAGCCAACCGGCGCGAAAGGTCTTGACCCATTCGGCGACCCCGGCGGCAAGATCGGTTTCGCGCGGGATGATGCGGGCGTCGATGTCGACGAAGCCGGCGGCGCCGTAGGCGCTGCGGAATTGCTCGGCCGACGCATACCATTGCGGGTCTTCGGCCGGAACCGGGTAACCGCGCTCGGTCAACTCATCGCGAATTCCGCCGCGCAGGGTGGCGATATTGCCGATCCCGCCCATCTCGCCGGCGAAACGTCCGCCGGGTTTCAACGCCCGGAAGATCGCCGCCGCGACGGCGTCTTTGTCGAGCATCCAGTGCAAAGCAGCGTTGGAGAAAGCGGCGTCAAACTCGCCGTCGAAGCGCATGTCTGCGGCATCGAGGTGGTGCGCGTCGAGGCCAGCCGCTTTGGCCGCGTCGATCATGTCGGTCGAATAGTCGATGCCGACGATACTTGCCCCACGCTCGATGATCCGCCGCGTCAGCACGCCGTCGCCGCAGCCGACGTCGAGGATATGCTCGCCGGGCTTGGGGTCGAGCAAGTCGAGCGCCGCCGCGCCCAGCGCCGGCACGAAGCCGCCGACGCGGGCGTAATCGGCCGCGTTCCACTTAGCGGTCGAGGCGGGAATCGCGGTCAGAGCGTCTTCACCCACTCGCGATAGGCGGCTTCATCCATCAGGCCGTGGAGCTCGCTGGCGTCGGCCAGCGTCATTTTGAAGAACCAGCCCTCGCCTTCGGGATCGCGGTTGATCAGCGCCGGATCGTCGGCGATCGCGGGATTGCCCTCGGTGACCTCGCCGCCGGCTGGGGAATAAACGTCCGACGCGGCCTTGACCGATTCGACCACCGCCGCCTCGCCGCCCTTGGCCAGTTGCTTGCCCGCCTGCGGCACTTCGGCGAAAACGATGTCACCCAGCGCCTGCTGGGCATGGTCGGAGATGCCGACCGTGGCGACCGCGCCGTCGACTCGAATCCATTCATGCTCGCGGGTGAAATAGAGGCTCATGCGGCGGCTCCCTTGCGGTGATATTGATGGGGGACGAACGGCAGCGCGGCGACGCGCGCCTCGAACAATTTGCCGCGCTGCTCGAGCTTGTGCGCGGTGCCGGGCACGGCCAGCGCGCTCGCGACATAGCCCATGGCGATCGGCCGCTGGAGCGACGGCGAGAAGCCGCCGCTGGTGATCCGGCCGACTTCATTGCCTTCGCCGTCCAGCACCAGCGCGCCTTCGCGGACCGGCTGGCGGCCGTCGACGTCAAGGCCAACGCGGCGCTGCGGCGGGCCGTCCTCGATCTCGCCGAGGATCCGCTGCGCGCCGGGAAAGCCGCCTTCGGCCCGCCGGCGCTTGCTGATCGCAAAATTGAGGCCCGCCATCACCGGCGTGGTCGAGCGGTCGATGTCGTGACCGTAGAGCGGCAACCCTGCCTCCAACCGCAGTGAATCGCGCGCACCCAGCCCGACCGGCTTGACCGCTTCGTCCGCCACCAGCGCTTCGGCGACCTCTCCCGCCGCGGTAGCGGGGATCGAAATCTCGAACCCGTCCTCGCCGGTATAGCCCGAGCGGCTGATCCACGCCGGGTGGCCGCCGAGGCGAAACGCGCCGCCTTCCATGAAGTAGAGAGCGCTGACTCCGGGTGCGATTTTCTCGAGCGCTTCGGCCGCCCGCGGGCCCTGCAGCGCAAGCAGCGCCTGCTCCTTCATATGATCGATCACGAAGCTGCGCGGCAAAGCGTTCTCAAGCACGCCGAGGTCATCAAGCTTGGTCGCGCCGTTGACCACCAGATAGAAATCGCCGCCGCGGCGCGTCGCCATCAGATCGTCGATGATCCCGCCGCTGTCGTCGAGCAGCAGCGAATATCTAAGCTTCATGTCGCCAAGCCCACGCAGTTCGCCCGGCAGCAAGGTCTCCAGCGCCACATCGACGTCCACTCCATGGACCAGCACCTGGCCCATGTGGCTGACGTCGAACAGGCCGGCACTGGTCCGCGTCCATAGATGCTCGGCGATGATCCCTTCATATTGGACCGGCATCTCATAGCCCGCGAACGGGACCATCCGCGCACCTTTGGAGCGATGCCAAGAATCGAGCGCAAGCCGTTGCACTTGCTGGACGACTACGCCCTGGTCGGTTGGACCGCTGTGGACTTCCTGGCTCATCGGGCGCTCCCGCGACATGTGACGACAGCCTCCACCCCCACGGTGCTGGCCATCGCCCCCTTCTGTCGCTGAGACCTGAGAGCTTTCCCCACGGCCGCGATCGGCGGCGGCGGGTTACCCCTTCGGCGGTCCCGGCTGCTCAGCCGAAACGCTTTCCAGACTGTCAGGCGCGCGCGGTCCATTTGCCTGAGAGATTCCGGGGGCGGTTGCTCCTTCGGCGTCCGCCATAGCCCGAAGGCGACGGCGGAACTCTCCCGCGCGTCCTTCCGGCTCGCGCCGGTGACAAGCCAAGCCTTGGCCGCGACCGTGCTTTGAGTCAACGATGCGCGCGGATCAGCGCGTCGCGTTATACTTGAGCATGTCTGGGGTCATCTGGAAGCCGATCAAATGCTCGAACGTCGCGCGCGCGACCGCCGCGCGCACCGCCGGATCGGACAGCGGGTCGATCGCCGCCTCGACTTCACCCGCCTTGCGCTTGCGGGTCAGGATTTCGCGGACGTTGGCGGGCAGCGTCGCCGCGGAGCGGTTGATCCAAATCACCGCCTGCCCCTTGGCCTGGGCGCGCTGGCTCCCGGCCGGGAAATTCAGCACCACCTGGCCGAGCCGCTTGGCGACGACCTGGCTGCCACCCTGGACGGCGACGCTGAAGAACGGCAACACGACCTGACGGGCGGGGCCGGCATTGCTGCGCACGGCAACCACGTCGAACGCCGCGTTGGACAACACCCGGTCGCTGGTCTCGTTGCAATTGTTGAACAGGTTGGTGATGGTCGCGGTGACGTCGATCGCCGATGCGTCGCGGCTTTGCGGCGGGTTGAACAAGGTGATGTCGCCGGTGGCGGCCGGGATTCCGACTTCCGGGCAGGCGTTGCGCGTGATGTACACGCCGCCATCCTCAATCTGGCCCTTGCGGGAGCAGGCGGACAGCAGCGACAGGATCAGCAGCGTGGCGATGCGGAGCTTCACAGGGGTGGGATTCCTTTGAATATCGGGCGAAAGGCAATTGGCGCCGTTCATAGGAACCGCCTTTCAAGCCTGCAAGCGATCGCTTACATGCGCTGACCAATGCCTGAACGCCCTTCATTACATGTGCTGATCGCCGCGCCGCGAGGTTTTTGCGCCGGCGTCGACCGCGCGATCCAGATCGTCGAGCTGGCGCTCGAGCGCTATGGCGCGCCGGTCTACGTCCGCCACGAGATCGTCCACAACCGCTTCGTCGTCGACCGCCTGCGCGACATGGGCGCGGTGTTCGTCGATGAGCTCGATGAGGTCCCGGACGACCGGCCGGTGGTGTTTTCCGCCCACGGCGTGCCCAAGTCGGTGCCCGCCGCCGCGACCGCGCGCGGCCTCCATTTCGTCGATGCCACCTGCCCTTTGGTGTCCAAGGTCCACCGCCAGGCCGAGCGACTGATCGCTGACGGGCGCCACATCCTGTTTATCGGCCACGCCGGCCATCCCGAGGTCATCGGCACCTTCGGCCAGGTCCCCGAAGGCTCGATCACTTTGGTCGAGACCGTGGCCGACGTCGCCAGGATCGCTATCGCCGAACCGGCCAATCTGGCGTTCCTGACCCAGACCACGCTGTCGGTCGACGACACCGCCGCCATCGTTGACGCCTTGACGGCACGCTTTCCGGGCATCGCGGCGCCGCGCAGCGAAGACATTTGCTACGCCACTTCGAATCGCCAGGCGGCGGTCAAGGCGATCGCCCCCCGATGCGAGAAGATGCTGGTCATCGGCGCCCCCAACAGCAGCAATTCCTTGCGCCTGGCCGAAGTCGCCGAGCGGCTCGGCGTGCCGTCACGCCTGATCGAGCGGGCGACCGACATCGATTGGGAATGGCTCGGGCAGCCGGCCACGCTCGGCGTAACCGCGGGCGCGTCGGCGCCGGAGCTGCTGGTGCGCGAAGTGATCGACGCGCTCCGGGTCCGGTTCGAAGTGACCGAGGACGAAACCGAGCATCTCGCCGAGGGCATGAGTTTCAAACTGCCGCGGGAGCTGGTCGCCTGACCACGCCAGGCGAACCGCCGAAGGTCGAGATCTTCACCGACGGGGCGTGCCGCGGCAACCCCGGTCCGGGCGGCTGGGCGGCGCTGATTCGCACCGCTCCATCAGAAGGAACGCGCGCCCGCGAGCGCGAGCTGTCGGGCGGCGAGCCGCTGACCACCAACAACCGCATGGAGCTGGTCGCGGCGATCGAGGCCTTGAACGCGCTGACCAAGCCGTGCCGGGTCAGCCTAACCACCGACAGCGTCTACGTCCGCGACGGCATCACCCGCTGGATCCACGGCTGGCAGAAGAACGGCTGGCGTACCGCCGACCGCAAACCGGTCAAAAATGCCGATCTGTGGCAAGCGCTGTTGAACGCCGTCGCCCGCCACCGGATCGCCTGGCATTGGGTCAAAGGCCACAGCGGCCACCCGGAGAACGACCGCGTTGATGCGCTGGCATGCAAGGCGGCGGACGCCCAGCGCTAGCTCTGTAGCAGCACCGAACGCTCGTTCGTCCTGAGCGAAGTCGAAGGGCGTATCCCAGGCGTTTGTGCCAGCGCCCTTCGACTACGCTTCGCTCCGCTCAGGACGAACGAAACTGGTCGGCGCGCGGCTGGAACGCTGCGGGATCGATTCCCGCCAGCTTGTGCGGCAGCGCATCCTCGCGAATCAGCGCCGCGCACAGCAGTGACGCTGCCGGCGCGGTCTGGATGCCCATGCCGCCTTGCCCGGCGCACCAGAAGAAGGCGGGCTCGGCGGGGTCGAAGCCGAACTTCATCGCGCGGTCGGGCGTGAAGCTGCGCAGACCGGCCCATTTTCGCTCGACCGCCTCGACCGGCCAGTCGACCGCGCGCTCGAATCGGTCGATCGCATTGGCGACGTCGATGTCTTCGGGCGCGGCGTCGGATGGCTCGACCGGGGTTTCGTCGAGCGGGCTGACCCACACGCTGTTGTCGCCTTCGCCCTTGAAATAGAAACTATTGTGGAGGTCGGTGACCAACGGCAAATGCTTGAGGCCGGTGCGGCCGATGCGCAGCTGGACCACCGTGCGCCGCATCGGCTGCAGCGCGATGCCGGGCACGCCACAGCGCGCCGCGACCTCGTCGGCCCAGGCCCCCGCGGCGTTGACCAGGATCCCGGCGCGAATCGTCCCGGCGGCGGTCTCGACCTCCCACCCGTCGCCCGATCGCCTGGCCGAGCGCAGCCCGGCGTCGGTGCGAACCTCGCCACCATCGCGGCGAATCGCCGCCAGGCACGCGGCATGGAAAGCGGCGACCTCGATGTCGGCGCAGCTCGCCTCATACCAGGCGCCGGTCCATTGCTCGCGTAAGCCCGGGATCATGCGGTCGAGCTCGGCGCGGTCGAGGTGGACCAGCGCATGTTCGCCGGTCAGCTCCTCGGCGCCCGCGATCCGGTCGCCGTGCGCGCCGGTCAAATGCACCATGCCGCGGCGGCGCAGCAAGGCTGTCGCCGAGCCCGGCCACCCGGCATCGAACATCGGCCGCGAGGCAAAGCTCAGGCGCCGGGCCGGTCCAGCGCCGAGGCTCGCTTCCCAGAATGCCACCGAGCGCCCGGTCGAATGACGGCCGAATAGATCCTCCGCTTCGATCAGGATCACGCTCATTTGGCCAGCGAGCCGCGCGCCGAGGCTGGCGCCGGCGATTCCACCGCCGACGATCAGGACATCGCATTCATTTGAGGAGGCTGGCGGCACCATGATGAGGCTTGGTTACGTTTTAGAAAGCCGCGCCGTCTAGTGGTCTCACCCATGAACACCGCCGTATTTACTGATTTGCTGCTTGGGCTTCTGGCAATTCTGCTGGTGGTCGCGGCCATCATCGACGTCCGCACATTCACCATTTCTAACGCGCTCAACCTCACCGTGGCCCTGCTCGCGCCAATTTATTGGCTGTCGATCGCTTTGCCCTTGTGGCCCGATGTGGCGATCCAGATCGCGGCCGGCGCCGGCGTCTTCGTGTTGCTCGCCGGAGCTTTTTATGCGGGCCTGATGGGCGGCGGCGACGTCAAGCTGGCGGCGGCGCTAGCACTGTGGTTTTCGCCCGGATCGACGTTCAAATTCCTCGTGCTGATGTCGATCGCCGGCGGCGTCGTGACCTTGGTCGCGATGGCCCTGCACCGGCTGCGCAAGCGGACCGGACGGCCCGAGATTCCTTATGGCGTCGCAATCGCTTTCGGCGGTTTGGCCATTCTAACCCAACGGTTTCTTAACCAATTTGCCTGATGTGTGGAAACATAGTCGGGGCCCTTTAAGGGAGGCGATCGCGCCATGAACGTGAAGAAAATTGCGCTGCTGCTTG
>JBDSNQ010000186.1:0-22325 GCA_039915275.1 Sphingomicrobium sp. | reverse complement strand
GCCAGTCGCCGGCGGGTCATCGCCGAGACCAGGCCATAGATGGCGCCGAACGCCAGCGCCGCGACGGCGGCGGTAAACGGGTCGATGCGGACCAGCGCGGCGATGATGAACAAGGCGACGAACGCCGCCGTCACGGCTTGCATCAGCTGGAGCAGCACGACGAACACCAGGATCTGTACTTTCTCGAGGCTGGCGATGATTGCGCTCGAGTTGCGGCTGACGTGAAAAGCGTAGGGCTGGGCCAGGGTCCGCCGCTGAATCTCGACCGCCAGCTCGTGGCCAAGGCCAAGGACAAAGGCCTGGGTCGACCAGGCAAGCTGCAGGCGGAAGGCCCCCGCGATCACCGCGGCGCTCATGAACAGGATGCTGGCGGCGAACAATTGCTGGTCGCGGCCGTGCGCTCCGACTGCATCGAACAGGTCGGTGATCAGGCGAAACGGCGGCGGTCCACCGCTTGTATCGAACGCGCCGGCGAGCAGCGACAGGAACGGCACCACGGCAATGATCGCCAGCATCTCGGCCGCGGCGCCGAGCAGCATCAGTGCCAGCAAGGCCAAGAAGCTTCGTCGCCGAGCCAGCGACATGAAGCCGTACAATTGCCTCAAGTCCGCGAGGAATCCGCGCTTCAGCGGTTGAGTCACGCGGCGGCCCCAAGGCGGGCGGGGGCGTTCACCCGGATAAATCGAAGCCTCATGCGACCGCATTAGCATTTTGGATCACAATTGTGGCGGTGCGATCGTGCGGCCGCTCAATCGGTCGCGGTCGGCATCCGTGATGTCGGCTGCGGGCCGGCATTGGCGCGATCGGCAACGGGCAACCACTGGCCCGGCCCGATCCGCTCCATCCGCGTTCGGCACAGTGTGCATTGGCTGGTCCAGACGCCGGCCGCGGGTTTGCGGTGCCGTTTGCTGCGATGGTGGCCCAAGAGGCCGCACTGGATGTTGAGCATGTAACCGCTCCAGCCGCGGCCGGAATGAGCGGTTCCGGAAAGATCGTCGACCGGGGCGCGGGAACCCGGGTCTCAGCGCGGCGTTAATCCTCTATAAAATTAATATAAGTTAATCAAGTCCATTGCATATTTTGTTGGGTTTCGCCGACCGGTCGGTCCAGATTCAGCTGCTGTTAGCAATCCGGCGGGCATATGATCGGCTTCGAAATCTCTTGCTGGAGTGCGGGTTTGAGCATGCGATTTGCGGTCCTGATGGCAGCGCTTCTGTGGCCAGCGGCGGCGGTCAGCGCGACGACGCTCTATTCGCGGGGGCGGGACACGCCCGCGCGCCTGCTCGCGATGCACAACATGGAACGCGCGCGGATGAACATCGCCCCGCTGCAGTGGGACCCGCGGCTGGTCGCCGCCGCCGCATCCTATGGCCCGACCCTCGCCGGCCTCGGCTTTCTGCGCCACTCGCCGCGCCAGATGCGGCCGGGCCAGCGCGAGAATTTGTGGATGGGTACCCGCGACGCCTTTTCGCCCGAGCAGATGGTCGGCAGCTGGATCGCCGAGCGACGCGACTTCCGCCCCGGCATATTTCCCAACGTCAGCCGGACTGGCAATTGGGAGGACGTCGCGCATTACACCCAGGTGATCGCCCGCGACACGACCCGCGTCGGCTGCTTTATCCAGGCGACCGGCCAATGGGACTTTCTGATCTGCCGTTATTCGCCACCGGGCAATATCGACGGCCAAACATTGCCCTAGCCGAACGGCGCTTGCTGTAGATTAAATCCTCGTAATGTTGCGGTTGGACGGGCTGGCGCACTTCCGATTAGCGGTCGGACCGGGCTAAGGGGGGCCTCGTTTCCATCCGCCAAGCGAGTGTACCTTCAACCATGTCAGCTTCCTCAAACGACGATCTTATCGCCCGCCTGGGCCAATCCGGCGGACGCTGGCTGGTGACCGGAGCCGCGGGCTTCATCGGCTCGAACATCGTCGAGGCGCTGCTCGCCGCCGACCAGCAGGTCGTCGGGCTGGACAATTTCGCGACCGGCCGCCGCAGCAATCTCGAGGAGGTGAGGGCCAAAGTCGGCAACCATGCCTGGTCGCGCTTCCAATTCATGGAGGCCGACATCCGCGACCGCGACGCCTGCGCCCGCGCGGTCGACGGGATCGACTTTGTCCTCCACCAGGGCGCTCTCGGCTCGGTTCCGCGTTCGATGGCCGACCCGCTCAACTCCCACGATGCCAATGTCACCGGCTTCATCAATATGCTCGACGCGGCGCGGCTCGCCGGGGTGAAGCGCTTCATCTACGCCTCGTCGAGCTCGGTCTATGGCGACGAGCAGAACCTGCCCAAGCGCGAGGAGCGCGTCGGCCACCCGCTGTCGCCCTATGCCGCGACCAAGGCGATCAATGAGGTCTATGCCGCGGTTTACGCCCAGGCGTTCGACTTTCCGTCGATCGGGCTACGCTATTTCAATGTGTTCGGGCCGCGGCAGGATCCCAATGGCCCTTATGCGCCGGTGATCCCCAAATGGCTGATCGCGATGACCGAGGGCGCAACCATCGAAGTCTATGGCGACGGCACGACCAGCCGTGATTTTTGCTACGTCGCCAATGCGGTACAGGCCAATGTCCGCGCCGCGCTCGCCGGCGACGAGGCGCAGAACCAGGTCTATAATGTCGCGGTCGGCGGCCGCACTTCGCTCAACGAGCTGTTCGGCCTGTTGCGCGACGCGCTGTCCCGCCACCAGGTGCATTACGACCAGCAGCCGGTCTACCGCGACTTCCGCCCCGGCGATGCAATGCATACTCAGGCCGACATTTCGAAAGCGCGGTCGCTGCTCGGCTTTGCCCCTACCCATGACATTTACGAAGGGATTGAGGAGGCGCTTCCCTGGTATTTGGGGATGGCGCGCCGCATCGCCGAGCAATGATCCTGGCATCGCTGCGGTGGACGCGGGCGTCCGCGGACGACTGGTATCAGGTCAAGCTGTTCCTCGAACACGCCAGCGGCTTCAGCATGGACGCGCTGCATGTGATCGTCGGGGTCCTGCTCCAGTTGGGGATCGCATTGCTGTTCCGCTCCTCGGTGGCGCGGCCGCTGCCGTTACTGTCGGTGCTGGCGTTGGAGCTGGTCAACGAAGCAAGCGATTTCCGGGTCGAAATCTGGCCGCAGCCGGGCATGCAGTTTGGCGAGTCGGCCAAGGACGTCATCATGACGATGGCGCTTCCAACGCTGCTGTTTCTGGTCGCGCGCTATCGCAAGAAGCTGCTGTCCTAGAGCCCGAGCTGAATGGCCAGCGGGGCCAGCGACTGGTCGTGCGTCAGATCGAGGTGGAGCGGGGTGACCGAGACAAAGCCATCGGCGACCGCTTCGAGATCGGTCAAATGGCCAGGCGTCTCGACCATCGGGCCGAGCCCGAACCAATAATAATCATAGCCGCGTGGGTCGGTCCGCTGGACGATCCGGAGCCGCCCGTAATCGCGGATCCCCTGGCGGCAGACGCGGATGCCCTTGACCGCGTCCGACGCGATTGAGGGGAAATTGACGTTGATCAAAGCGCCGGGCGGGGTGTCGAAGCTCAACAGCGGCGCCAACACCCGTTCCGCCCAGCCTTCCGCCGCCGCGAACGGCACCGTGTCGCCCATCCCTTCGCGCGAATAGGCCTGGCTCAAGGCAATCGAGCGCACGCCGGCCAGCGCGCCCTCCATCGCCGCCGACACCGTGCCCGAATAGGTGACATCCTCGCCCAAATTGGCGCCGCGGTTGATGCCCGACAGGATGACGTCGGGCGGCGCATCCTTCATCACATGGGCAAGGGCCAGCATGACCGCGTCGGTCGGCGTGCCGGTGACCGAGAATCGCTGGTCGCCGTGATGGCGCAGCCGCACCGGCTCGGTCAGCGTCAGCGAATGGCCGGCGCCGGACTGCTCCTCGGACGGCGCGACCACCCAAATGTCATCGGCCAGGCGGCGCGCGATGGTCTCGAGTAACGCCAGGCCGCGGGCGTTAATGCCATCGTCGTTGGTCAGGAGGATGCGCATCGAGCGGCTCTATGGGCGAGGCTGGTTAAAGCCGCAACCGAGCCTGTGACCGAGACATTCAACGGCATTATTGCGCCATATTGGCAACATCTTCCGCTTTTCTTCCAGTGACTTCGGTCAGTCCTTGTTAAGCGATTCGGGCTTAACTATAGGCCGCTTCGGGGATGACCGACTTACCTGGTTCTGTAAGTCCCGGGAAAGTCTAGTGTAATCGCCTCCGGCTGCACCGGTGGCCCGGCTGCAGCAGGCGGCGGGGCGTGTGGCCTCCATCGACACAACGATGGGCCCGCGATTGGGGAGGGATTATGGCGACCGCACTTGTCGACCTTTATGGTGGCGAACCACTACCGTTTGACCGACTTATTCTGCCGAAGGGTTACAGCCCGTCGGAACGTGAATCATTCATGTGCGACAAGCAGCGCGCCTATTTCTTGCGCAAATTGAAGCAATGGAAAGAAGCGATCATCGAGGAATCGCGCGCGACCATGGCCCAACTCCAGGTCGACAGCCTGCGCGAACCTGACCTTGCCGACCGCGCGTCGAGCGAAACCGATTGGTCACTCGAGCTTCGCACCCGCGACCGTCAACGCAAGCTGATCGCCAAGATCGATTGCGCGGTCCGCCGTCTCTACGAAGGCGAATATGGCTATTGCGAAGTGACCGGCGAGCCAATCTCGCTGGCTCGGCTCGAAGCGCGGCCAATCGCGAACATGACCCTCGAAGCGCAAGAGCGCCACGAGCGGGTCGAAAAGGTGTCCCGGGACGACTGAAGCGCGGGGCGCCTCAGGCGGTTGGGACACGCGACGATTGAAGCGCGGGTGTTTCGGGCGGTTAGTGCCCGAGCATTTCGTCCTTCAGTCGAAGCTTTTCCTTTTTAAGGCGGTGCAGCAGATCCTCGTCGGGGTGCGTGCGATGCTCTTCCTCGTCGATGAGGGCGTGCAGCGCCGCATGTTTGGATGCCAGATCCTCGACAGGTGCCTTGTCCATCGGCGGAATTCCTTTCGGCTACGAGTGACAGCGTTATGCAATAAATCATGAATTGCCGGCTTTGTCTCGGCTGATCGTTACGGTTTGCCGACAGGTTGGCGCGGACTGTCTCTGCCGCGACCGGTTTTTCCCATTGGGCCGCGAAAGGATTAGAGGGGCGGCATGAACGACGACGAGACGGCCGCCCAGCAACTCGCGGCGTTGAAGGCCGAGCATCGCGCGCTCGACGACGAAATCGCGGCGCTGATTGCCGATGGCGCGGTCGACCAGCTCGAGATCGCGCGGCTGAAGAAGCGCAAGCTCCGCCTCAAGGACGAAATCGAGCGCATGCGCGACCGCAATGTGCCCGACATCATCGCCTGACGCCGTCCCGCCACGGGACGAAATCGCCCGAAATCGCATCCCGTCCAATTCTCAATCGTTTCCAGCTGCGGTTATCGGTGGCATCTGATGCATTATGGACGAATCGGCCGACATCCTTAGTTCCGAAGCGCGGATTACGCCGCGGCTGGTCGACAGCTTTTACACCGAGGCGATGGTTCTGGCCGACGAGGCGCGGTCGTATTTCGATGATGCCGGGCGCTATGCCCGCCAGGAGCTCGATCCGTTCGCGCGCGTCGGCTTTGCCTGCGAATCATTGAAGGTCACGACGCGCATCATGCACATCGTCGCCTGGCTGTTGACCCAGCGGGCGATCGAAAGCGGCGAGATTCCGGCGCGCCAGGGTCGTCGTCCCGAGCGCCGTCTCGGTCACGCCCAGGACAGCGACCCGGCGATCGTCGCCCAGCTGCCCGAAGACGCGCGGCGGCTGATCGGCGGCAGCTCCGATTTATACGCCCGGGTCAAACGGCTCGATGAAGGCACATTGTTTGAGGAACCGGCGCAAAGCCCGGCTCGGGCCTTGATGGGCCGGCTCGAACGCGGACTAGGTGGGCAGCAGCTTTAATCCGCGCTAATCGCCTCGCTGATGCAAGGATTCACATTCCACCCCGGTCCGCAACTCATCGCCGGAGCAGGCGAGGCGGCCGCGTTGGCCGGCAAGCTTCCCGACGGCCCGTGCCTGTTCGTCACCGACCATGACATCGTCCGCCTCGGCCTGACCGACGATTGCCGTGCGGCGCTCGAAGCCGCCGGTAAACCCGTCATACTGTTCGACGCGGTCGAAGCCGACCCGTCGCGCACGACGCTCGAAGCCGCGGTCGCCGCCGGCCAGGCGGCCGGCGTCACCTCGGTGGTCGGGTTCGGTGGCGGCAGCCCGATGGATGTCGCCAAGCTCGCCGCTTATCTGCTCGGCTCGGGCGACGATCTCGACACGGTGTGGGGGGTCGACATTGCCAAGGGGCAGCGATTGCCGCTGGCATTGGTCCCGACCACCGCCGGCACCGGGTCCGAAGCGACGCCGATTTCGGTCATCACCTGCGATGGCGGCGTCAAATTGGCGGTCAATGCGCGGCCGCTGACCGCCGACTGGGCGGTGCTCGACGCGACCCTGACGCTGGGCCTGCCGCGCCACGTTACCGCGGCGACCGGGATCGACGCGATCGTCCACGCGATCGAGGCGTTCACTTCGGCGCGGCTCAAGAATCCCGTGTCCGACGCGCTTGCCCGCGAAGCTCTGCGGTTGCTCAGCGCCAACCTCCTCACCGCCTGCAACCAGCCCGATAATCTCGGGGCGCGCTCGGCGATGCTGCTCGGGGCGCACCTTGCCGGCCTGGCGTTCGCCAACGCGCCGGTCGCCGGGGTTCACGCGCTCGCCTATCCGCTCGGCGGCATCCACCATTTGCCCCACGGCGTCAGTAACGCGCTGATGCTGCGCCACGTCCTCGCTTACAATGCCGAGGTAGCGCGCGAGCATTATGCCGAGCTGGCCGAGATCGTCGCCCCCGATTGCGCCGGGCAGGGCAGCCAGGCGCGCGCCTCGGTGCTGATCGAGACGCTCGACCGGCTGGTCAGCGACAGCGGCATCGCGCCGCGGCTGCGCGACCACGGGATCGGTGAGCGTGACATTCCGGCGCTGGCCAGCGAAGCGATGAAGCAGGGGCGGCTGCTGGTGAACAACCCGTGCCCGATCGCCGAGACCGACGCGCGCCGGCTCTATGAGGCGGCGTGGTGAAGCAGCCACCGGCGACACGCTCCGACTTCAAAGCCTGGTCCAGTTTCACCACCCGCTGGGCCGACAATGACGCCTACGGCCACGTCAACAACACCATCTATTACCAATGGTTTGACAGCGCGGTGAACGCCTGGCTGGTGGGGCAGGGGCTGCTCGACATCGCCGCCGGCGACCCGATCGCAATCGTCGTCGAAACCCGCTGCACCTACGCCGCGCCGCTTGCGTTCCCGGAGCAAGTCGAGGTCGGGTTGGCGGTCGCCGAGCTCGGCACTTCGAGCATCCGTTATAACATCGGAGTGTTTGCCGCCGGCGCCGACACCGCCGCGGCGCACGGCGAATTCGTCCACGTCATGGTCGACCGCGTGCACCGCCGCCCGGTGCCAATCCCCGACAGCTGGCGCAGCAAGCTGGAAACCATCACGCGCTAAGCGCAGATGCGCGCTTTCGCGGCGGCATATTCCCGGCCCAATCGCGCGATCAATTCGGCCGTGGGCATGATCCGATCAACCGCGCCAATCCCCTGGCCAGAGCCCCAGATGTCGCGCCACGCCTTGGCTTTGCTCGACCCGTCGGAGCCGAACTTCATGGTGTCGAGATTGCCCGCGGCGAGCGCGTCGGGATCGAGCCCCGCGGCGACGATCGACGCCCGCAGATAATTGCCGTGGACGCCCGTGAACAAATCGGTGTTGACGATGTCGGCGGCGCTGCTCTCGACAATGCCCTGCTTATATTCGTCGCTGCTGTTGGCCTCGGGCGTGGCGATGAACGGCGAGCCGACATAGCCCAAATCGGCGCCCATCGCCTGCGCGGCGAGGATCGCTTCGCCGGTCGCGATCGCGCCCGACAGAATCAGCGGCCCGTCGAACCATGTGCGGATTTCGTGGATCAAAGCGAACGGCGACCAGCGCCCGGCATGGCCCCCGGCGCCCGCTGCGACCGCGATCAGCCCGTCGGCGCCTTTCTCGACCGCTTTCCTGGCAAAGCGGTCGTCGATGATGTCGTGGAGCGTGATCCCGCCCCAACTGTGGACGGCGTCGTTCAATTCGGTCCGCGCGCCCAGCGAGGTGATGATGATCGGCACTTTCCATTTGGCGCACACCGCCATGTCGTGCTCGACCCGGTCGTTGGAGCGGTGGACGATCTGGTTGACCGCGAACGGCGCCGCCGGCGTCTCGGGATGGGCGCGGTCATACGCCGCCAGCGCCTCGGTGATCTCGTGCAGCCACTCGTCGAGCTTCTCGGCCGGGCGCGCGTTCAGCGCCGGGAAGCTGCCGACGATCCCCGACGTGCATTGGGCGATCACCAAGGCGGGGCACGACACGATGAACAAGGGCGCGCCGATCATCGGCAGGCGCAGGTTCGACAGGATCGGAGGCAGGGCCATGGCCCACGCTTAGCCACATCTGACCGCGTCTGCCTAGACGGGACTGGCCCGCGCACCTACCGCGACCACCGATGATTTCGTTTCAGGTAGATGCTGTAGAGACAGGCGAGGGCGCCCAGGTCGCGGTGCGGGCGTCGAACGGCAACCCGAAAACATACGCGATCGCCGGCCGCGAGCAGCAGCATTACGCCGACTTCTTCGCCGAACTGGCCCACGACTTCGGCACCCGGTTGCCGCATTTCGCGCGGACCACCGAATACCCCCCGAGCAGCAGCCAATGGCGGCCCTTGCTGACGACCAACATCTCGCCGCAAATCCTGTGCGGCTACGGCGACCCGGCGGTGCTCAGGACCGACGATGGCTACACCCTCGTCGCGACCTCCAACGACGCCCCCGACGCCTTCCCGATCCTCCATTCGGACGATCTCGAGCATTGGCAGCACCGCGGTTTCGTTTTCCCCGAGGGCCACGCACCGGAGTGGACCGCGACCGGCCGCAGCGTCGCCGATTTCTGGGCGCCAGAAATGGCCCGCGTCGGCGACGAATATTGGCTGTGCTTCACCGCCCGCCAGGCCTCGGGCGTGCTCGCCATCGGCCTCGCCAAAAGCCGCCACCCGCAAGGCCCGTGGGCCGACATCGGCCGCCCCTTGCTGACCGGCAAAATCGGCGGCGTGATCGACGCGCACCTCTTCATCGACCCCAATGGCGACCGCTATCTGCTGTGGAAGGATGACAGCAACGGTCTCTGGCCACGCCCGCTCGCCACGCTGCTCCACGACCAGCCCGAGCTGATCGAGCGGCTGTTCGCAACCGAGGAGGACCAACGCACCGCCGTCTTCGCCGCGGCGATCGTCGGCTGGGCCAACAGCCGCCGCCCGATGGAACGCTTATTCCTGATGCAGCCGTTGATCGCCGCCGTGCTCGACAATTGGGACCAAGTGAAGCGGGCGCTGGCCGACCACGGCGGGGCGCTCGCGATCCTCGCGGCGATGACCACGCCGATATGGGGCCAGCGGCTGGCCGACGACGGCGAGACCCTGATCGGCGAGCCGACAAAAGTCCTGACCAACGACCGCGACTGGGAGGGCCATCTGATCGAGGGCCCGTTCGTCACCCGCCACAACGGCCGCTACTGGCTGTTCTACGCCGGCAACGACTTCGCCAGCCCCAATTACGGCATCGGCGTCGCGGTCGCCGATTTTCCGCTCGGCCCCTACACCAAGCAATCCGAACCGCTCCTCAAGTCGAGCCGCGAGTGGACCGCCCCCGGCCACCCCTCGGTCGCGCCCGGCCTCGACGGCGCGCCGCAGCTGTTCTTCCACGCCTTCCATCCCGGCACCGGCGGCTACAACACCTTCCGCGCCCTTCTCACCGTCCCGCTACGCTTCACGGAGACGCAGGTCGCGGTCGGCTGAGCATTGCGAACGAGACGCTTGAAGCCGGAGACCTCGCCGCTATATGGACGCTTCCCCTGCAGAGTGGATCGGTAGCTCAGTTGGTAGAGCGTTCGACTCTTAATCGAATGGTCCTCGGTTCGAGCCCGAGCCGATCCACCATTTTTCCTGCGCAGATATAATGGCTTAGCCCAAAAGCGGCGCGCTCGCTCACGCCAGCTTCGACGTGGTCCGCTGCTGCCGCTCGAGCGCCATCAGCATCCCCAGGCACAGCATCACTGTCATCACTGCCGAACCGCCGAAGCTGACCAGAGGCAGCGGAATGCCGACCACCGGGGCCAGGCCCATGACCATCATCAGATTGATCGAGACGTAGAAGAAGATCGTCGCCGACAGCCCGGCGGCGGCGAGCTGGGCGAAGCGGCTCTTGGCGTTGAGGCTGACCATCATCCCCCAGCGGATCACCGCGCCGAAGGCGAAGATTACCAGCAGGCCGCCGACCAGGCCCCATTCCTCGACCATGGTGGCGAAGGCGAAGTCGGTGTGGCCTTCGGGGAGGTAATCGAGGTGGCTCTGGCTGCCGTTGAGGAAGCCCTTGCCGAAGATACCGCCCGAGCCGATCGCGATCTTCGACTGGCTGATGTGATAGCCGGCGCCCAAGGGGTCGCTCTCCGGGTCCATGAAGATGAACACCCGCTTGCGCTGGTAATCGTGCATCATGCTGAAGGCGATCGGCGCCGCCACCGCGACCGCCGCCGCCCCGGCCAGGAACAGCCGCATCGGCACCCCGGCGATGAACATCATGGTGATGCCACCGAGCAGGACCATCATGCAGGTGCCGAGATCGGGCTGGACCAGGATCAAAACCGCCGGCACGCCGATCAGCGCCACCGCCGGCCAGATCGCGCGCCACTTGCGGATGTCGCCGGCGGGAAGCAAATCGTAGAAGCGGGCCAGCACCAGCACGATCGCCGGCTTCATGAATTCGCTCGGCTGGAGGCGGATGAAACCCACATCGAGCCAGCGCTGGGCGCCCTTGGTAACGAAGCCCAACAATTCGACCATGACCAGCATCACCAGCACCGCGCCGTAGAGCGGGAAGGCGATGCTCTTGATGGTGCTTTCCTTAACCCATGACATGCTGATCGCGATGCACAGGAAGACCAAAAAGGTGATCGCCTGCTTGAGCGCCCACGGGCGGATCGACCCGCCCGCCGCCGAATAAAGCGTCATCAGGCCGATCATGGCGATCCCGGCGACGAGGAAGATCAGCCGCCACGGCAATTTGGCCAGCGGCTGCGGTATGATCGCCGAGGAGATCATGTGGTTCGCACCAGCTTGGCTGCGGCGAGGGCTTTGAACTGCGCCGCCTGGCGCGCATTGCGCTCGGCGAGAGTCCCGCCCCATTGCGCCTCGAGCGGGGCCAGCGCGTCCATCGCCTTCTGCTGGTCAAACAGATAAGTCATCGAATCGCGCACGATCGGCGCCGCTGCCGAAGCGCCGAAGCCGCCATGCTCGATGATGCAACCCATTGCAAAACGCGGCCTGTCCACCGGCGCAAAGGCAATGAACAGCGCATGGTCGCGAAGCGCCCAACTCGATTGATGGCCGCGCGCGCCGAGCTTGAACACTTGGGCGGTTCCGGTCTTGCCAGCCATCTGGATGCCATCGAGCAAAAGTTTCGATCCGACCGCTGTGCCATGTTCGTTGACAACGGCGGCCATGGCCTTTTGGACAAACTCGAGATGGGTCGGATCGACGTCGAGTCCTGTGATCGGCTTGCGTTCGCCGGCCATCAGCAAGCGCGGCGCCAGCAGCTTGCCCGACGCCAGTCGCGCCGGCATCACGGCCAGCTGCATCGGATTGATCAGGACATAACCCTGGCCGATCGAGGTATTGGCCGTGTCATAGCCCTGCCATTTGCGCTGATACTTTTTCAAAAGCCATTCGGGGCTCGGCATCGTGCCAAAACGCTGGGTCGGGATCGGCAGGTCGAACTGCTGGCCATAGCCCAGATACTGAACCATTTCGGTCGTCTGCTCGGGATCGGTAATCAGGCCGGTCGCCCAGAAATAGGTGTTGCAGCTGCGTTCAATCGCCGAATGCATGTCCATCGACCCATGGGCCGCGTCGCAACGGAAGTAGCGATTGCCAATTCTGAGACCGCCTGGGCAAAAAACGCGCCGTTTGGGGTCGACGCCTTGCTTGAGGAAAGCCAGCGCCATCGCCGGCTTGATCGTCGATCCGGACGGATAGAGGCCTTGGGTGACCTTGTTGAGCAGCGGGATATGATCGTTCTCGGACAACATCCGCCATTCGGTCCGGCCGATCCCGCCACTGAAACTATTTGGGTCGTATGCGGGCATCGATACGAAGGCCAGCAAGTCACCGCTGGCCACGTCCATGGCGACCAGCGCGCCCGATTGGTCGCCCATCCGTCGCGCGACATATTGCTGAAGCCCCTGGTCGATAGTTAGCTTGACGGTATTGCCGCTGCGATCCGGTTTCGGTTCAAGCTCGCGGACCAGCTTGCCGCGCGCGGTGAGCTCCACGCGCTGCCCGCCCGGAGTGCCGCGCAAGCGGTCCTCCAACGTCTTTTCGAGACCATCCTTGCCGATCTTGAAGCCGGGGGTGATCAGCAGGGGATTCTTGTCTCGCTCATAGTCCTTGGCCGACGCCGCACCGACGAATCCGACGAGGTGCGCGACCGCCGGACCATCGGGATAAAAGCGGGAAAATCCGCGCATCGGCTGCACGCCCGGCAGCTCGGGCAGGCGCACCACCACCTTGGCATAATTCTCGTACGGGACGTTTTCGGCGACTTGCACCGGTTGGTAGCCGCGGGCGGCCTTCATATCCTTGAGGATGCGGTCGACGTCGTCGACGCTGAGATCAAGCAAATGGGCCAGGGTCTTCAGCGTTTGCTCGGTGTCCTCGATCTGCTCGGGAATGATATCGACGCGAAAGTCGCTGCGGTTGATGGCGATCGGCTTGCCCTTGCGATCGACGATCCAGCCGCGCCGCGGAGGCACGATGATCAGCTGCACGCGGTTGCTTTCGGACAGCAATTGATAGTGCTCATTCTCGGCCACCGAGAGCCAACCGAGGCGGCCGATAAGCACGCCCCCGACTGCGACCTGGGCGCCGCCGGCCAGCAACATCCGGCGCGAAAAGGTCATCGACTGATAGGCCGACGTGACGCGTTTGCTGTTTTTAACCGGGCCCTTCATCGCCCAAGCCGCCAGCGGTCGAGCCGAGCCACCAGCCAGGCGGCCATCGGAAACGCAAAGATCGCGATCAGAAAAGGCGGCAGGATCGCAGCGACCGGTCCGGCCGAACCGGTCAGGCTGGCGACCCAATACTCAAAGGTTTCGCCGAGCAGCAGCAGCAGCGCCGCCAGCGCCCACTCGATCCAATAATCGCGCCACATGGTGCGCCGGTCGACAAGGTCGAGCAGCACCATCGTCGCGCTCCACAGCACCACCGACATGCCCAGCGGCGTGCCGATGATGAGGTCGTTGGCCAGGCCCAGCGGCGCCGCCCACCATGCCGGCCACGGGTCCGAGCGCAGCAGGCGCCAGCCGATCAGCACGAGGAAGCCGAAGTCGGGGTACCAGCCGCTGGTCGAAACGATCGGCAGCATCGCCAGCAGCGACGCGGCGATGACCGATGCGGCGGGAAGGAACGACGCGCCGACCCGCGGCCCTTGGCCGATGCGGCGACCCGAGCTCAAGGCTGAGCGGACCATCAGGGCGCCTCCGCCAGCGGTTGCGGTTCGGCCGCCTGGGCGGCGGGTTCGTACGGCGCTTCGACGACGGCAAAGCTGGTGTTGGCGGGGTCGGCGAGCGGCACTGCGATGGCGCCGTCATCGTCGAGCCGAATGACCCGCGCGATCGGCACCAGCGGCGGGTATAGCCCGCCGGTGCCGGAGCTGATGACGATATCGCCGCGCCGGAACGGATTGCGCCCGACTTCGAGCGGCCTCAAATCGACCGTCCCGTCGCCGCGCCCTTGCGAGATGACCGGTTGCCCGGTGCGCAACATCCGCGCCGGGACGATGTTCGAGCGGTCGGAAATCAGCAGCACGCGCGAGCCGAAGCGGCCGGCGTCGATGATGCGGCCGATCAAACCATCGGGGGAGCGCACCGGCATGCCGACCTGGACCCCGTCGCCGGTTCCGACCGACAGCACCGCGAACCGCCGCAGGCTGCTCAGCGACGAACCGACGATGCGCCCGGCGGCGACCGCGGTTCGGCTGCGTTCGCGCAGCTGCAGCGCGGCCTTCAGCTGCCGGTTCTCCTGGAGGATGGCCTTGGCCTCGATCATCCGCTGCAGCATCTTGCGCCGCTCGCGCTTGAGCCCGGCATTCTGGTGCGCTGCATCCCAATAATTGCCGGCGCCGCTGATCATTCCGCCGGCGGTCGAGGTGACCGCGTTCAAGGCCCAGCTGATCGGCGCGGTGACATCGATGGCGGCGCCGCGCACCGATTGAAAGCTATTCGGCGCCAGCAGGGACAGCCCGAGCAGCAAGATACCGATAATCAATCCGGCAATGACCGCCACGAAGCTGAAGAACAGCCCATATTGAGCGCGTCTCGACCACCCCGGACGCGGCGGCGCCATCGTTCAGCGCCCGTCAGGCGGTTTGCAGCACACCGCGGAACTGCTCTTCTTCGAGCGCGCGGCCGGTGCCGAGCGCGACGCAGGTCAGCGGATCGTCGGCGACCGTCACCGGCAGGCCGGTTTCGTCGCGCAGTACTTCGTCGAGGCCCTGCAGCAATGCGCCGCCGCCGGTCAGCACGATGCCCTGGTCGCAAATGTCGGCGGCGAGTTCGGGCGCGGTATTCTCAAGCGCGATGCGAACGCCTTCGACGATGGTGCCAACCGGCTCGGACAGCGCCTCGGCGATCTGCCCCTGGTTGATCGAAATTTCCTTGGGCACGCCGTTGACAAGGTCGCGGCCTTTGATGTGGACGGTCTTGCCGATGCCGTCGACCGGCGGCTTGGCGATGCCGACTTCCTTTTTGATCCGCTCGGCCGTCGCTTCGCCGATCAGCAAATTATGGTTGCGCCGGACGTAGGACGAAATCGCTTCGTCCATCTTGTCGCCGCCGACCCGGACCGAAGTGGTGTAGGCCAACCCGCGCAAGCTCAACACCGCGACTTCGGTGGTGCCGCCGCCGATATCGACCACCATCGAGCCGATCGGTTCGGTCACCGGCATGTCGGCGCCGATCGCGGCTGCCATCGGCTCCTCGATCAGATAGACCGAGCTCGCCCCGGCATTGGACGCGGCGTCGCGGATCGCGCGGCGCTCAACCGAGGTCGATCCCGAGGGAACGCAGATCACGATCTCGGGAAAGCGCCAGGCGCGCATCTTGCCGCCGTGCACCTTGTGGATGAAATGCTTGATCATCTGCTCGGCGACATCGATGTCGGCGATGACCCCGTCGCGCAACGGCCGGATGGCCTCGATCTGGTCGGGGGTCTTGCCCATCATCAGCTTGGCGTCGACGCCGACGGCCTTGACGCGCTTGACCCCGTTGATGGTCTCGATCGCCACCACCGACGGCTCATTCAGGACAATTCCGCGGCCGCGCACATAGACCAAGGTATTCGCGGTCCCGAGATCGATCGCCATGTCGTGCGACATCCATTTGAACCAGCGCGCCCAGAACATCCCGATTGTGTCTCTCGTCAGTTGCTCGATTGGGGGCTAACGCGGCCGCTAACCCATTCACGAATAAGTAAACCCACCCCCGTGAACGCGTTGTAAATTCCGGAGAAAATCAACCCTTCGCGGAAGTGATTCGATTGGGCTAGGACCCTTAACATGTCAATAACGCTGCTGCCCTCCGACCTGATTGATCGCATCGCCGCCGGCGAGGTGGTCGAGCGCCCGGCGAGCGCGTTGAAGGAACTGATCGAAAACGGATTGGACGCCGGCGCGGCGACGATCGCGATCCGGCTGGCGGGCGGCGGCATCGACCTCATCGAGGTGATCGACGACGGCAGCGGCATGGGGCCGGCCGACATGGCCCTCGCGCTCGAACGCCACGCCACCTCCAAACTGCCCGATGGCGCGATCGACCGCGTCACCAGCTTCGGTTTTCGCGGCGAAGCCTTGCCGTCGATCGCCAGCGTCTCGCGCCTGACCCTCGAAAGCCGGGAGCGAGGCGGCGCCGACGGCTGGCGCATCGCCATCGACCATGGCGCGCGTAGCGGCGAGGGACCCGCCGCGCTTCTCCCCGGCACCCGCGTCCGCGTCGAGGGCCTGTTCGCCAGGATCCCCGCCCGCCGCAAGTTCCTGCGCTCACCCCGCGCCGAATATGCCGCCTGCCTCGATGTCGCCAAACGCCTCGCCATGGCCCGCTGCGACGTCGCCTTCACCCTCGAGCATGACGGCCGTCGGATCCTGTCGCTCCAGCCGGCCAGCGCCCCCGCGCGCGTCGCCCAAATCCTCAGCCACGAGCTCGACCGCCACGGCATCGGCATCGACGTCGAGCGCGACGGCCTTGGCCTGACCGGCGTCATCAGCCTGCCGACCTTCAACCGCGGCCTGTCCGACCAGCAATTCCTGTTCGTCAATGCGCGCCCGGTGAAAGACCGCTTGCTGGTCGGCGCCCTGCGCGCCGCCTACCGCGACCTCATCGCCCGCGACCGCCATCCGATCGCGGCTTTGTTCCTCCACGTCCCGCTCGAGGATGTCGACGTCAACGTCCATCCGGCCAAGACCGAAGTCCGCTTCCGCGATCCGTCGGCGGTGCGCGGGCTGATCGTCGGCGGCCTCCGCCACGCGCTCGACCAAGCCGGCCACCGCAGCGCCGCGCATGAGCAATCGGCCGCGCCGGTGATGTGGACCAACGCGCTCGACCGTCATCCCGGCGAAGGCCGGGACCTCATGTCGGAAATGCACACTCTCACTGAGGCCCCGGCCTACGCCGGGGTGATGGAGGAGAGGGCACTCTTCCAATCCCAGCCCGCCGCCCGCGCCGAAGCCGCCACCGCGCCAGTCCCCAGCTTCCCGCTCGGCGTCGCCCGCGGCCAGGTCGCCGCGACCTACATCGTCGCCGAGGCCGAGGACGGGCTCGTCATCGTCGACCAGCACGCCGCGCACGAGCGGCTGGTGCTCGAACGTATGCGCCGCGCGACCGGCGAAAACACCGGCGTCGCCCCGCAAGCGCTGCTCATCCCCGAAGTGGTCGAATTGGACGAGCCCGACTGCGACCGCCTCGAAGCCGCCATCCCCGACCTCGCTGTCCTCGGCCTCGAGGTCGAACGCTTCGGCCCGGCGGCGATGCTGGTCCGCGCCACGCCCGCACCGCTCGGCACCACCGATGTCCGCAGCCTCCTCACCGACCTTGCTGCCGAGCTAGCTGAGCTCGGGCAGGCGCTAAGCCTCCGCGACAAGCTCGACCTCGTCGCCGCGACTATCGCCTGCCACGGCTCGGTCCGCGCCGGCCGCATCCTCTCGGTCGCCGAAATGAACGCCTTGCTGCGCGAGATGGAAGTCACCCCGCGCTCCGGCCAGTGCAACCACGGCCGCCCGACCTGGGTCAAACTCGGCCACGGCGAAATCGAGAAACTGTTCGGCCGCAAATAAGCGTCCGGCTGTGCTTAGCGATCGAACTCCAGCACGTCGGTCGGAGCGCCCTTCAATCTCAGCATTTTACGCGTGAGCACCAGATGTTTCCCGTCGGCCGACACGGTCGCCGTGGATTGCACGGTCAGCTTGCCGTGGAGCCGAGAGCGCGCATTGATTTGGCGACCGCTCACGACCGCCAGCGAGATGCGGTCGGCATTCGCGTTCCCGATCATCGGATACAGCTTGCCGTCATAGCCCGCCGAATAACTGAAACTCAGCGTCTTGCCCGCCAGGTTCTTGGAGCTGGACTTCATCGTCACCCTAGTGGCCGAGATGGTATAGGTCCGCGTCTCGCTTTGCTCCTTGTTGGACGAAGCGAATTTCGACTTCGCCGCATCCAGATGCCAGGTGCCGTTCCACAATTTGGCGGTTGGCGTCGCCGCGCTCGCCCCTTGCGGAATGGCAATTGCTAGACTTGCCAGGATCAGTGCAAACTTTGAGCGTCCGTGCATGGCTTCCCTCCTTGTCAGGATCACAGCCGCCGCCCGACTCGAGAACGGTGACGGAGCGCCATACGCTCATTGGAAACGGCAATAACGCGTTTTTTTGATCGGCGGCGCTGCGCCGAAGGCCGCTTTCCACCCAAAGCGGACATTGGCAGGCGACTTGTTTCGCGCTCGTATGCGGGTCAAGCTCGGCCCGAGGAGATCGAAGAAATTGGCGGAGCGCAGATGACCAACCCATATTTCCTCGTGTTCCTCGGCGGTGGCCTCGGGTCGGTGCTGCGGTTCGCGACCTATCACGCAGCGCGACTGTGGCTGCCGCCCGGCTTTCCGTGGGGGACGATGGCGGTGAATGTCCTCGGCGGCGTAGCGGCGGGGGCGGTGGCTGGCTGGTTCCTGTCGCGGTCGCTGGGTGGGGCCGATTCCACCTCCTTGTTCCTGATGACCGGATTGCTCGGCGGCTTCACCACTTTCTCCGCTTTCAGCCTCGATGCGGTGCTGTTGTGGCAGCGTGGGCAGCCGGCGGCGGCGATCGGTTACGTCGCGGCCTCGGTGTTGCTGGCGATCGGTGGAGTCGTGGCCGGGATGAGCGCCGTGCGCGCCTTCGCTTGAGGCAAGTCGGCGGGCGACTTCGCCGGGCGACTATGATATAGGTCAATCATAGCCAAGAGGAGCCGGGCCATGAGCCACAAGGACCGCGTCTATTATGCGGAGCGCGCGGCGGAGGAGCTTGAGCTGGCGCTGGCCGCGACCGACAACCATGCCGCCGAGGCCCACCGCCAGCTGCAACGCGCCTATTTGGAGCGCGCCTCGGTCGGCGATCGCCCCGTGCCAGTCGAAGAGGTGGTCGGCTAGGGTTTAGGCTGGAGCGATTGGAACGCCTGCTCGACCGGCAGCGCCCGCGCCTTCGCGCGCGCCGCTTCGAGCCGCGGATAGCCGTCCGCTTCCTCGCGCGTCAGCTCCTGTGCGAATTTGCCCGCGCGGATTTCGGCCAGCACGTCGGCCATCCGCTGACGAACGCCATCGTCGACGATCCGCGGACCGCCCAGCGTCGCGCCCAATTCGGCGGTGTTGGAGATCGCCTCGCGCATCCCGGCGATGCCGCGCGCCTCGATCAAGTCGGCGATCAGTTTCAGCTCGCCGACGCATTCCATGTAGGCGACCTGCGGCGACACGCCGCCGGCGACCAAAGTGTCGAACCCGGCGATGAGGATTTCGGGCACCGCGCCCCACACCACCGCGGATTCGTTGAACAGGTCCGCCTCGCATTCCTCGGCGAAACTCGACGCCATCAAACCGGCGCGCCCGCAGCCAAGCGCGCGCCCGTACGCGAGGGCCAGCTCACGCGCTGAGCCGCTGCGGTCCTGCGCCACTGCCCACAGCGCGATCATCCCTTGGCCGTCCAGGTAGAGCGAGCGCAGCGCAGTGCCGGGGCCCTTGGGCGCAACCATCAACACGTCGAGATCATTGCGCGGCGCGATTAGCTTGAAATGGATGGCGAGTCCGTGGCTGAAGCCGAGCGCGGCGCCATCGCGCATCTGCGGTTCGATTTCGCGGTACAGGCTGCCGAGGATCTCGTCGGGCGCGAGCAGCATGACCAAATCGGCCGACGCCACCGCATCGTCGACCAAAGCGACCGCCAGCCCGTGACCTTCGGCTTCGGTCGAACTCGACGACCCGCCACGCAAGCCGACCACCACGTCGACCCCGCTGTCATGCAAATTGAGCGCCTGTGCGCGCCCCTGATTGCCGAAGCCGACGATCGCTACGCGCTTGTTCAGCAGCGGGGCAGGGTCAATGTCGGCGTCGCGTAGCAATTGCATAAGAACCGTTCGTCCCGAGCCTGTCGAGGGATTGCCCTGCGCTATTCCTTGCTTTGAACAAAGGACAGCGCTTCGACAAGCTCAGCTCGAACGGGAAGGGTGGTGCCACCGAACCGGGGCCAATCGGCCGGTGGCTGGTGTGCGAACCAGGTATATTGCCGCTTGGCATAGTTGCGGGTCGCTTGTCGTCCGTGCGCGATCATCTGTTCGCGGTCGATCTCACCGCTGAGAAAAGCGCCAATCTCGCGCACCCCGATCGCCCGCATCACCGGCAGCTTGGGGTCGAGCCCGCGTTCGAGCAGCGCCGCGACTTCATCGATCGCGCCATGCTCGATCATGCTCGCGAACCGCTCGTCGCACCGCGCGTACAACCAATCGCGCGGCGGCAGCAGGACCAAGGGGCGCAGCGTCACGGAGTCCCCGATCCCGCCGTGCCGCTCGCTCTGCCAGTCGCCGAGCGTCCTGCCCGTCGACAGCGCCACCTCGAGCGCGCGCGCGACCCGCAATGTGTCGGCCGGGTTGAGCCGCGCCGCCGCTCCCGGGTCAACGTCAAGCAGCCGCGCCCAATTGGCCCCGACATCGGCGGCTCTGACCTCGCCCCGAACCGCCGCGTTGATCGCCGGAATAGGCGCTATACCTTTGATAAGAGTAGTTAAATATAGGCCGGTCCCGCCCACCAGAATCGCCATCTTATCATGCTCATTGACCTCCTCGATCTCGGCCTTCGCCATCGCCGCCCAAGCCGCTGCCGAGCATGGCGCGGCGCCATCGAGCACAGCATAGAGTCGATGGTCAGCGCGGCTTAGCTCCTCGTCGCTTGGTGCGGCACTTAGCACTTTGAGGTCGCGATAGAGCTGCGCGCTATCGGCGTTGATGATCACCCCGCCGGTCATTTCGGCCAGCGCCAACGCCAGCGCCGACTTGCCGCTCGCGGTCGGACCGGCGATGACGGCGACAGGAGGACAAGTGGGCATTACGACGCTGATAGCAGCCGGAAGGCTCGATGACAGGATGCTCGACAGCGTTCGATCCGCGCTGGCCGATGCCGGGATTCGCGTTGGCGAATTGAGCTGGATCGATGCCGGCGACGCCGCCGACCTTGGCTTTGAGGGCGAAGCCGCCGCAGCACGCGACGCGCTCAGCAAGATCGACGGCCTCGACTTCGCCATTCGACTCGGTGAACGGGTCCCGGCCCGATTGTTCGTCGCCGATATGGATTCGACCATGATCGGGCAGGAATGCATCGACGAATTGGCTGATTATGCCGGGCTCAAGGATGAGGTCGCGGCGATCACCGAGCAGGCGATGCTGGGCGAGCTCGACTTCGCCGCTTCGCTGGCCGAGCGGGTCGCGCTGCTCAAGGGCCTCCACCACCAGGTCATCGCGAAGTGCCGCCGGGCGCGGATTCGCCCCAACCCAGGCGCGGCGACGCTGGTCGCGACGATGAAGCGGCACGGCGCGCTGACCGTGCTGGTGTCGGGCGGTTTTACCGATTTCGTCCGGCCGATCGCTCGCAATCTCGGATTCCAGCGGCTGCGGGCGAATTATTTGGGCGTCAAGGATGGCAGATTGACCGGCACGACCGTCGGCGCGATCGTCGATGCCCAGGCCAAGCGTCGTCTTGCCGAGCAGATTCTTGACGGACTCGGGGCAGGGCCGGAAGCGCTGGTGGCGATCGGCGATGGGGCCAACGATGTTCCGCTCATCACCTTAGCCGGCTTAGGCGTCGGTTACCGTCCCAAGCCCGCGCTGGCCGAAGTCGCCGACGGCCTCATCCGGCATCATGATCTGACCGCATTGTTATGGATGCAGGGCATCCCGCGCCGCGACTGGTCTATTTAGCCGCGACCGGGAAGCACGGCTTGCCGCTCAGCCGCGCGCAGGCGGCAACCGCCTCGGCCTTGCTTGCAAATGGCCCCGCCTGGAGCCGGGTGATCGCGCCGACTGGAATATAAAAAGCTTGCCAGCTGGGCAGCGCGCTACCCAGCTGGCGGAACAGCGCTTCGGCCGAGGCCCGCTTGCCGAATGCGCCTAGCTGTATCCGCCATGCGCCGGTCGCCGCTGGAACCGGGGTCGTCGCAACGGCCTTGGGCGCGGCTTTAGCCGGCGGTTTCGTGGCCGGAGCCGAAGCCTTGGCCGGAGCCGCCTTGGCGAGCGCCAGCGCCAAACCTTGCTTGCGCTGGTTGAGCGGCAGCACCTGGTCCATCTCGGCAAGCGTAGTCCTGGCCGGCGCGAGACCCTGGGCGGCGGCGCGGCTGACATAAGCGTAAGCGAGCACCGGATTGCGCGCCACGGCGTCACCGTTGAACAAAGCGGTGCCGTAAATCAGCAGCGCGCGCGGCTCGCCCTGTTCGGCGGCCGATTTCAGCCAGCGGATTCCGGCAATGCGGTTGCCGGTGTCGAACAACAGCAAGCCCAGGGTGGTTTGCGCGTCGACATGGCCCTTGCGCGCCGCGCGCTCGAACCAGGTCTGCGCCGCGGCGAGGTTGATCGGAACGCCGCGCCCCAGCCGGTACGCCTGGCCCAGATTAAAGGCGGCATCGGCGTCATC
>JBDSNQ010000181.1:0-13913 GCA_039915275.1 Sphingomicrobium sp. | reverse complement strand
TGGAGCCCTCGCGCCCGGCCATCGGCGAATCGTTGACGCTGAAGGTCATCGCCAGGGTCGGCGGGTCGATCGGCTGGGCGTAAATCGGCGCAGACACCGACGGGTCGGCGATGGTGTTGGCGACGGTCGCGATAGTGAGGCCGGCGATGGCGACGATCTCGCCCGCTTCGGCGCTCTCGACCGCGACCCGTTCGAGCCCGCGAAAGGCCATGATCTTGGTCGCGCGGCCTTCCTCGACCACCTTGCCGTCGCCGTCGATGGCGCGGATCGGCATGTTGATGGTCAATTTGCCGCTGGCGATGCGGCCGGTCAGCACGCGGCCGACGAAATTGTCGCGGTCCAGCAAAGTGGCGAGCATCTTGAACGGGCCGGCGTCGACCCGTGGCGGCGGCACGTTGGCGACGATCGCGTTGAACAAGGGCGCGAGGTCGCCCGAGCGGATATCGTCGGTAAGCCCTGCGTATCCTGCCCGCCCGCTGGCGTAGAGCGTCGGGAAGTCGAGCTGCTCGTCATTGGCGTCGAGGTTCAAGAACAGTTCGAAGATCTCGTCGAGCACTTCGGCGGGCCGCGCGTCGGGGCGGTCGATCTTGTTGACGACGACGATCGGCCTGAGGCCAAGGGCGAGCGCCTTGCCAGTGACGAACTTGGTCTGTGGCATCGGCCCTTCGGCGGCGTCGACCAGCAGGATGACGCCGTCGACCATGGACAGGATGCGCTCGACCTCGGCGCCGAAATCGGCGTGGCCGGGGGTGTCGACGATGTTGATGTGGGTCGAGGTGCCGTCCGGGCCGGGCCAGTCGACCGAGGTGCATTTGGCGAGGATGGTGATGCCGCGCTCTTTCTCGAGGTCGGTCGAATCCATCGCCCGCTCCTCGACGCGCTGGTTGTCGCGGAAGGTGCCGGATTGGCGGAAAAGCTGGTCGACGAGCGTGGTCTTGCCATGGTCGACGTGGGCGATGATCGCCACGTTGCGAAGTTTCATGTGTCTTTTTCTCGGGAAAGAGGTCGCGACCCCCTAGCCGAAATGCCCCGATGTTGCAACGCAACATGGTCCGATCTTGACGCGGCCCTACCAGCCGGGTGGCGCCCGCCGGTCGCGATCGAAATAGTCGGCGGCAAGCCGCGGGTTGATCCGCCGCGCAAGGGTGCGGTTGGTCGACAGCACTTTGCCGGTGGCGAGGTCAAAGTCGGTGCCGAGATGGGCGGCCAGCACGCCCTCGACCGCGACAAAATTTGAAAAGCGCGTTTCGACCTTCTGCTTGGTCTGGTCGTTGTCGGGATGGTAAGCGCGCTCGTCGCGGCGGCGGACCGCCTGCCAGCTCACCGGATCGACATAGAAATAGCTGACATGACCGGTCGAGTAGCGCACTTCGACCACCGGATACGCGACGCCGTCGATCAGTTGCGGTGGCATCAGCGCCAATTTGTGGCCGCGCCCGGCAAAGCGGTGCCAGCCGAACAGATGATTCTCGGCGCCGTTGGTCAGCGCGTTGGCGGCGCCCGTGGCCGTGCTCGGCTGGGCGGGCTTGGATCCGCCGGTCCAGCGCCACACGCCGACACCATCGACCCCTTCCGCATAGACATTCTTGGCGCCGGCATAGATGTCAATCCGCACCATCCCGGCGTCATTTGCGGCGTAATGCCCGTTGAGCGTCTGACCGCCCTCGACAATCTCGACATCGATCTGGAGCGCGCGCACCCGATCCAGCGCCGCGGCGCCGCCGCGGGCGCGGGTGTTGCGCCGGATCACTTCGTCGAGCGTCAGCGCCGCCGGCGCGATCCGCAGGGGCGCACAGGCGGCTGCCGAGCCCACGGCAAACAGCGCCGCGCGCCGCGTCATTCTGATTTCGCCGAAGGGCATCGCCGGGATCAGGTTAAATCAGCGTTCGAGGATTTCGACCGCGCGTTCGATCGCGCGGAGCTCGCTTTGGGCGAGGCGGGCGAGCCGGTCCTCCAGCGCGTTGCCGGTGCTCGGGCGGTTGTCCAACTCGCGCCGCCCGGCCTCGCTCAACCGCATCGCCAGGCGCCGGCGGTTGGTCGGATCGGGCGTGCGATCGACCAGGCCAGCCTTGACCAGGCTCTCGATCGACCGGCTGACCGCGGGCGCCCCGCGGCGCACGGCGGCGGCGGCTTGCTTAAGCGTCGCCGGCTCGTGCTTGCTGATCGCCGCGAGCAGCTTGCGCCGCGCGCGATCGGCCCGCTCGGCCGGGCCGTCGGCGATAAAGTTCTGCGCAATCGCGGTGAACCGCGACGCCAGCGCTACTGGTGATGATCCCCCGATCATGCTTGTAGAGTAACAATAGTTCGCGGCAATGCAATGTTGACCTCAACAACCAGCCCGCAAGGACGACAACGTGAGTAACTCGCCCCCAGCCCGCCTGCCCCGCAACGTCTGGATCCTCGGCTTCGTCAGCCTGCTGATGGACTTGTCGAGCGAGATTTATCACGCGCTGCTGCCGCTGTTCATCACTGTCACGCTCGGGCTTCCGGTGGCGGCATTGGGCGCGATCGACGGCATTGCCGAAGCCACCGCATCGTTCGCCAAGCTCGCCTCGGGCCGATTGAGCGACCGCAGCCGGCGGCGCAAGCCGTGGATCCTCGCCGGCTATGGGCTGGCCGCTTTGTCCAAACCGCTGTTCCCGCTCGCGTCGGGACCGTTCGAAGTGATGGGCGCCCGCTTCGCCGACCGCATCGGCAAGGGCATTCGCGGCGCGCCCCGCGACGGCATGATCGCCGACGAGACCCCGCCCGAGATTCGCGGCCGGGCGTTCGGCCTGCGCCAGTCGCTCGACACGGTCGGGGCGATGATCGCGCCGATCGTGGCGATCGGGCTGATGGTGCTGCTCGCCGGAAACATCCGCAAGGTGTTCTGGATCGCGGTCATCCCCGCCATTTTCTGCTTCCTGCTGGCCTGGCTGGCGCTCAAGGAAAAAGCGGTCCCGCACACCGACCAGCAAGCAGCGCGCACGACCATTTTTGCCGGTTTCCGCGCGCTCAATGGGGCGACCCGCCGGCTAATCGCGGTCGGTTTCCTGTTCACGCTCGCGCGCTTCTCGGAAAGTTTCCTGATCCTGCGCGGGTTCGATGTCGGGCTGTCGGCGACCTTGTCCCCGCTGGTGCTGGTGGTGTTCAACCTCGCCTTCTTCGCTCTCGCTTACCCGGCCGGCGCGCTGAGCGACCGGATGAGCTCGCGGACGATCCTGATCGCCGGAATGGTGGTGCTGATCGCCGCCGACCTCATCCTGGCGCAATCGATCGGGCTGATTGGCCTGGGGCTCGGCGTCGCCTTGTGGGGGGCGCACATGGCGCTGACCCAGGGCATTTTCTCGCGGCTGATCGCCGACAATGCCCTGCCCGAGCTGCGCGCGACCAGCTTCGGCGCTTTCTATTTCGTCAGCGGCATCGCGACCCTGCTCGCCAGCCTTGGCGCCGGAATGCTGTGGGACCGCGACGGCGCCCATGCGACATTCATCGCGGGGGCGGGCCTGGCGGCGGTCGCGATGGCCATGCTGGCGCTGCTGCCTGAAACGAGATTGTCGACAAGGAATCGTTCGTCCTGAGCGGAGCGCAGCGAAGTCGAAGGGCGCTGGCACCGCTGCCTGATATACGCCCTTCGACTTCGCTCAGGACGAACGAGCTAGGCACCTTGTGCACAGACTTTTACCGCGTGAACTTCTCTTTGGCGGCGGCTTTGTCGAGGAGCAGTTTCGAGAAACTGAAATCGCTGCCCATGCGCTGCTCCTGGCGCTTCAAGCCTTCGACGATTGTATCGAGGCCCTCGCTGTCGGCCCAGAACATCGGGCCGCCGCGGTAGACCGGCCAGCCGTAGCCATAGACCCACACCACGTCCACGTCGGAGGCGCGCTGGGCCATGCCTTCCTCGAGGATTTTCGCGCCCTCATTGACCATCGTGTAGAGCGTGCGCTCGATGATTTCCTGGTCGGAGATGTCGCGCCGTTCGACGCCCTGTTTGGCCGCGAAATCCTCGATGATCTGCTGTACCACCGGCGATGGCGACGGGCGGCGCTTGTCGTCATAATCGTAGAATCCAGCGCCCTTCTTCTGCCCCCAGCGGTCGATTGAGCAGAGGGCATCGCGGATATTCTCGATGCGGGCGACGTCGCGGTGCCAGCCGATGTCGACCCCGGCGAGGTCGGCCATCTGGAACGGCCCCATCGGCATGCCGAATTCGACATGGACGCGGTCGATCTGCTCGGGGGTGGCGCCTTCCAGCAGCAATTTGGTCGCTTCGACCTGGCGCGGCATCAGCATGCGATTGCCGATGAAGCCGTGGCAGACGCCGGCGACCACCGCGACCTTCTTGATCCGCTTGGCGAGTTGCATCGCGGTCATCAGCGCATCGGGCGCGGTCTTGGCGCCGCGCACGACTTCGAGCAATTTCATGATGTTAGCGGGTGAGAAGAAGTGCATGCCGAGCACATCCTGGGGCCGTGAAGTGCTCGCAGCGATCTCGTCGACGTTCAAATAAGAGGTGTTGGAGGCGAGGATCGCCCCGGGCTTGGCGATTTTATCCAGCCGCCCGAAAATCTCCTTCTTGACGGCCATGTCCTCATAGACCGCTTCGATAATCAAATCGCAGTGGGCGAGCGCTTCGAAATCGAGCGTCGGGTTCAACAGCCCGGTGGCTTTTTCAACCTGGGCGGCGCTGAGTTTCCCTTTGGCGGCGCTGGCCTCGTAATTCTTACGCATGACGCCGGTACCGCGGTCGAGGGCTTCCTGGGTCATTTCGACGATCGTCACCGGAATGCCCACCGAGAGGAAATTCATCGAGATGCCGCCGCCCATGGTGCCGGCGCCGATCACCCCGACGCGCTGGATGTCGCGCGGTTTGGTGCCCTCGGGCAGCCCCTCGATCTTGGCCGCCTTGCGCTCGGCGAAGAAGAAATATTGCTGGGCGCGGGCCTGGGTGCCGCTCATCAGCTCCATGAACAACTTGCGCTCTTCGATCACGCCTTCGGCATAAGGCTTGTCGAGCGCCGCCGACACCGCGCGGATATTGGCCTCGGGCGCTTCAAAGCCGCGGAACTTGCGGGCGTTGGCCTTGCGGAAATCGTCGAACACGGCGGGGTTGTCGCGGGCCTCGGCCAAGCGATCCTCGCGCTCGGACGATTTGGGCAGCGGACGGACGTCGCGCACCTCCTCGGCATATCCCACCGCGTGCGGCACCAGTTCGCCCTCGATCAGGCGGTCGACCAGCCCGCAGGCGAACGCTTCCCCGGCGCCGATCGGCGTGCCGGTGGCGCACATTTCGAGCGCATGACCGACCCCGGCGACGCGCGGCAAGCGCTGGGTCCCGCCCGCGCCTGGCAACAGGCCCAATTTGACCTCGGGGACGCCGAGCTTGGCACTGCCCACCGCGACTCGATAATGGCAGCCAAGCGCGATCTCGAGGCCTCCTCCCAAGGCTGTCCCATGAATCGCCGCTACCACCGGTTTCGAGCAATTCTCGATCGTGTCGACCACTTCGGGCAGCCACGGCATGACCGGCGGCTTGCCGAATTCGGTGATGTCGGCGCCGGCGAAGAAGGTCTGGCCTTCGCAGGCGATGACCACCGCTTTGACCGAATCGTCGGCTTCGGCTTCCTGGATTGCCGCCACCAGCCCCTGGCGGACCGCGGCGCCGAGCGCGTTCACCGGCGGATTGTTGGACGTGACGATCAGCACGTCGCCGTGCCGCTTGGTCGAAATTGGGTTGGTCATGGCTTCACCTGTTTGTTCGCCTGATCCGCTAAGCGGCGCCCCGCGGACTGGCAAGGTCTAGCGGGCGGTGGCCTTGCCGCGCGGGCGCTCGAGCAGGAAATTGAGGCGCGCGGCGGCGATCGGTTTTGCCCGCTCGGTCTGCCACGCGACCGCCTCGACGTTGGCGATGCGGCTGCCGAGGCGCTGGATTTCGGCGGTGGCGAAGGTGTCGCGCGGGGTGCCGCCGCGCATATAATCGACGGTGACGGTGATCGGCTTCATCACCACCGCGGGATCGCCGATCGCCCGCGCCAAGGTGATGAAAGCGGCGAATTCGAGCAGCCCGGCGATGGCGCCGCCGTGGAGATAGCCCGGGCGGCCGACGACATCCTCGTGGAACGGCATGACCAACCGGCACTCGTCGTCGGCGTCATCGACTCGAAGCCGCAACAGCAATGCGTAAGGCGGAAGCGGGTTCACCGCTGCCGGTGTAGCGATTGCACCGGCGGCGCCAAGTGCAGGCCTTCACACTGCGGCACGTGCTGACCAGCAATTCAAGGGTAAAACTTGCCCGGGGCCGCCACCGCGGTCATAGGAGCGCGCACTATGAAAGCCCGCGTCTTCATCACCCTCAAGCCCGGCGTGCTCGACCCGCAGGGCAAGGCCATCCACCACGCGCTCGAGGGGCTCGGTTTCGCCGGCGTCCAGGACGTGCGGGCCGGCAAGCTGATCGAACTCGACCTCGCCGACGGCACCAGCGACGACGACATTGAGGCGATGTGCAAGAAATTGCTCGCCAATACGGTGATCGAGAATTTCCGCATCGAGCGGCTGGAGGAAACGGGGTGAAGACCGCCGTCATCGTCTTCCCCGGTTCCAATTGCGACCGGGATATTGCGGTTGCGCTGGAGCAGGTGACCGGCGCCAAGCCGGCGATGGTCTGGCACCGCGACAGCGCGCTTCCAGCTGGCACCGACTTCATCGCGCTTCCGGGCGGTTTTTCTTACGGCGATTACCTTCGCTCGGGCGCAATGGCGGCGCGGGCGCCGATCATGCGCGCGGTGACCGACGCCGCGGCGCGCGGTGTGCCGGTGATCGGCATTTGCAACGGTTTCCAGGTGCTGACCGAGGTCGGCCTGCTGCCCGGCGCGCTGATGCGCAACGCTGGCTTGGCGTTCGTCTGCCGACCGGTCGCGCTGACCGTCGAGAACAGCCAGAGCCTGTTAACCGCCGCTTATCAGGCGGGCGAGACGATCCACATTCCCGTCGCCCACCACGACGGCAATTTCCAGGCCGACGAAGCGACGCTCGACCGGCTCGAGGGCGAGGGCCGCGTCGCACTGCGCTATGCCGAGCCGGTCAATGGATCGGCGCGCGCAATCGCCGGCATCTTGAACGACGCCGGTAACGTGATGGGCCTGATGCCGCACCCCGAGCGCGCGTTCGAGCCAGCGCACGGCGGCACCGACGGGAGACGCATGTTCGAAGGTCTGCTCGAAGCGGTGGCCTGAACACTGGGCCGGCCGCACATTTCCCGCTAATAATCCCCGACACGCGTCCGTAGCTCAGTTGGATAGAGCACGAGCCTTCTAAGCTTGAGGTCGCAGGTTCGAATCCTGCCGGACGCGCCAAACTATTGCGACAGTGCGTCGAACCTGCTGGGCTTTTGCTGGGCGGCCGTCCGGCCGCGGGGGTTCGAATCCTGCCGGACGCGCCAGTTTTTAGCGGACCAATTTCCCCGGGTTCATCAGTCCTTCCGGGTCCAACGCGTGCTTGATCGCCTTCAGCGCGGCGATGCGGCCGGGGGGGGCTAGGCGCTCCAGTTCGTCGAGTTTTGCCTGGCCGATGCCGTGCTCGGCGGAGATTGAGCCGCCGGCGGCGGTGACCAGATCGTCGACCATGTGGGTGATCGCCGGCGCTTGGCTCGGATCGCCGGTGCGGACGTGGAAGTGGACATTGCCGTCACCGAGATGGCCAAAGGCGCTCGCCTCGACGCCCGGGAAGGCGCGCTCGACCTCCGCCGCCGCCGAAACCATGAAGCGCGGCATGGCGTCGACCGGGACCGAAATGTCGTGGGCGATCGACCCGCCGCTCGCCCGCTCCGCCTCCGAAATTGAATCGCGGATGCGCCAGAACGCGTCGGCCTGCGTCTCATTGGCCGCGATCGCCGCATCTTCGATCTTGCCCACGTCCAGGGCCTCGCCCAGCATTCGCTCGAGCTCCGCCGACGGCGGTTGCGCGGCGTCCGCCGAGGTCGCCTCGATCAACACATGCCAGCGGTGCTTGCCGGCCAGCGGATTGCGCGTGCCCGGAATGTGCTCAAGCACCAGATCGAGCGACGAGGCGGGCACGATCTCGAACCCCTCGACCACGTCGCTTTGCCCCTGCAGCCGGCGCAGCAGGTCGAGCGCGGCCTGCGGGTCGGCGAGCCCGACCCACGCCACGCTGCGCGCCACCACCGCCGGCACCAGCTTCAATGCCGCCGCGGTAATGATCCCAAGCGTGCCTTCCGACCCGATCAGCAATTGATCGAGGCTGTAGCCGCGATTGTCTTTCTTGAGCGCGGTCAGCCCGTTGTGGATCGAGCCATCAGGAAGCACCGCCTCTACACCCGCGACCAGCGCCCGCATGGTGCCGAACCTGAGCACTTGCGTGCCGCCGGCGTTGGTCGCGATCAGGCCGCCGATGGTGCAGCTGCCGCGCGATCCCAGCGTCAGCGGGAAGCGCCGCCCGACCTCGTTTGCGCGGTCGTGCAGATCGGCGAGGATCATCCCCGCTTCCGCCACCGCGACATTGGCCTCGGCGCTGATCGACCGCAGCCGGTTCATGCGCCGCAGCGACAGGATCAAGGCGCTGCCGTCCTCGGGTGGCGTCGCCCCGGCGACCATGCCGGTATTGCCGCCCTGGGGCACCAAAGGCACATGATGCAAAGCGGCCAGGCCGACCATCGCCGCCACCTCTTCGGTCGAGCCTGGAGCGAGGATCGCCGCCGACCGGCCGTGAAAACGGCCGCGCCAGTCGGTCAGCCACGGCTCGACCTCCTGGGGGTCGGTGATGGCGGCGCGCGGCCCGAGCCGCTCCTGGACGGCGGCAATGACTAGGGAGGGCTTGGGTTTCATGTTCCGGCCAGCATAGCGGCAAATGACACGCTTGGCATTGCCGCGACTTCGCTGCAAAGCGAGCCCATGGCTTCCAAGGCGCATGCTCGTGCGCGCATCATCATGCTCGGGATCGGTGGCGCGGCTTCGGCGGCATTCGCATTGGCGGGCGGGCCGAAAGGCGTGCGCCGCTATTTACGCCGTTTGCGCGACGACCATTCGCGCCGCCCAGCGCTGTGGAACCGCTTTTACGCCCTGGATTGGGGCGAGACCACGACCAACAATTACGGCTTCGCCCCGGCCGATGGCTACCACCCCCAGCGCTTCCAGCACCAGATGTACCGCGAGCTGTTGCGGCTGTTGGGAGGCAAGCGCCCACTCGAACCGGGCTTGAAGCTGCTCGAAATCAGCTGCGGCCGTGGCGGCGGGCTCAATGCTTTCCTCGGCGCCGCGCCGGGCGTGTTCGATGCCACCGGGCTCGACGTCGCCGCCAGCGCGATCGCCTTTTGCCGCACCAATTACGGCGAGAGTGACCAGCGCCGGTTCGTCGAAGGCAGCGCGCTCGACCTGCCGTTCGCCGACGCCAGCTTCGACGTCGTGCTCAACGTCGAGGCGTCGAACGATTATGGAGACCGGCCGCGCTTCCTCGCCGAAGTGGCGCGGGTGCTCAAGCCGGACGGGGTGTTCGTCTACACCGACAATTTCCGCAGCGCCCAGGTCGAGCAGATGAAAGAGGATTTGACGGGCGCCGGGTTCGTTGCCGTCTTCACCGACGTCACCGCCAACGTCGCCGAAGCCTGCCGACTTGATAGCCCGCGCCGCAAGGATGTGATCCGACGGCATGCGCCGCTGCTCGGGCGTCTGATTTTCCGAAAGCAGCTGGAGAATTATGCGGGGATCGAGGGCAGCGACAAACATAACCAGTTCGCCGAGCAACGCCGCGCCTATCTGATGACCGCCGCGGTCAAGCGATGACCCGGCCCCCGATCACTCTGGTCGTGGCCCGCGCAAGCAATGGCGTGATCGGCAAGGATGGGGGGCTTCCGTGGCACATTTCCGCGGATCTCAAGCGCTTCAAGGCGCTGACCATGGGCAGCGTACTGGTGATGGGCCGCCGGACGTTTGAAAGCCTGCCCAAGCTGCTTCCGGGGCGGCGGCATATTGTGCTCACCCGCGCCGACGATTGGACGGCCGACGGCGTCGAGATTGCGCGCAGCGTCGACGAGGCGCTGGCGATCGCCGGGGATGAGCCGGTGTCGGTGATTGGCGGCGCCGACATCTTTGGTCTGTTCCTGCCCCGCGCCAACCGTATCGAGCTGACCGAGGTGCTGGGCGACATCGCCGGCGACACCGTCATCGACGACCCGCGCAGCGCCGGCGGGTGGCGCGAGATGGCCCGCGAGGACCATTTCGACGACGGCCCGCCGTTCAGCTTCGTTACGCTGGAGCGCGGCTAAAGGGACTTCGGCATGGCCGCGGCGAATTTGCGAAAGCGCGCCATCTGCTCGCCGAGCATCTGATCGACCAGCGGCGCCAGCTTGTCGGCGTTGTTGTTGGCAAAGCCCGCGACCTTATAATCCAGCGTCAGGCGCGATCCGCCGGCGATCCGCTCGACCTTGATATCCATCACGCCGGTCGCGGCCTGGTACAGCAATGGACCAAGCGCGCCGGTCATCACCAGCCGCTCGCCGGGAACGACATAAGCGACGCGCAAATGCTCGATCCCGCCGCCGTTGGGCAGGGTCTCGCAAAAGCAGCCGCCCGGTCTCAGGACAAGCGTCAGGTTGGAGGAATCGCCGCTGTAGGTGTGCTCGGCGCCCCACCATTCCGCAATCCGGGTGAACGCGTCGAAGGTCGCGGGCTTGGGGATCACGACCTGGACCGAGTGGCGCACTTCAAAGCCGTTGGGCCCGGCCGCGACCACTTCGGCGCGCGCCAGCCCCGGCGCCACGATCGCCAGCAATGCCAATAGCCATCTCATGCCCACTGCCCCTTAGTTGCGGGACGCAGCATGCCGCGCGCGCGCCTAGCTGTCGAGGATCGCTTCGATCTGCGCCGCGACATCGTCGACCGACTGCATGCCGTCGACGCGGTGGACCAGGCCCCGCTCATCATAATATGGCAAGATGGGTTCGGTCTTGGCGCGATATTCGGCCATCCGCCGCCGCACCGTCTGTTCATTGTCGTCGGGGCGGCGGATGAATTCGGTCGCGCCGCATTGGTCGCACTTGCTTGGCACAAGGGGTTGCTTGAAGCGGTCGTGGTAGCTGGCGCCGCAGCGCGCGCAGCTGAAGCGACCGGCGATGCGCGCGACCAGTGCGTCTTCATCGACCACCAGCTCGATCACATGATCGAGGGTGCGCCCGCGCTCGGCGAGCAATTGGTCGAGGGCTTCGGCCTGGGCGCGGGTGCGCGGAAAGCCGTCGAAGATCGCGCCATTGTCGCCGGCGGCATCGAGCCGCTCGCCGATCAGCGCGCTGACGATGGCATCGCTGACCAATTTGCCCGCCGCCATCACCGCTTTGGCCTGGACCCCGACCGGGCTGCCTTTGGCGACCGCCTCGCGCAACATGTCGCCGGTCGACATCTGGATCATCCCGCGACTGGCCTGCAGCCGCGACGCCTGGGTGCCCTTGCCCGCGCCGGGTGGTCCCAGCAGCACGATGTTCATGGGTTCACGATCAGACATCAGCGGCGGCCAATCAGCGCCGGCGCCCGGTCTTGAGCTTGGCCTTCTTGATAAGGTCGCCATATTGATGCGCGATCAAATGGCTCTGGATCTGCGCGACCGTATCCATGGTGACGTTGACGACGATCAGCAGGCTGGTCCCGCCAAGGCGGAAATTGAGCCCGGCCTGGGCCGAAAGGATTTCGGGGATCAGGCAGATCAGCACGAGGTAGGCCGCGCCGACCACGGTGATCCGCGTCACCAGATAATCGAAATAGGATTCGGTTGCCTTGCCCGGGCGGATGCCGGGGATGAAGCCGCCGTGGCGCTTGAGGTTGTCGGCGGTTTCCTCACTGTTGAACTGGACCGCCGAATAGAAAAAGCAAAAGAAAGCGATGCCCGCCGCATAGAGCCCGAGATAGACCGGCGACCCGTGCTGGAGCAGCGTGCTCAGAGTGATCAGCCAATCGCCCGAGTTGGGATTGCTTCCGGCCCCCGACATTTGCAGCACGGTCAGCGGCATCAACAGCAGCGACGAAGCGAAGATCGGCGGGATCACGCCCGAGATATTGATCTTGATCGGCAGGTGGCTGCGCTCTTGCTGCATCGCGCCGCGCGCCGTCTGGCGCTTGGGATATTGGATCAGCACTCGCCGCTGCGCCCGCTCCATGAAGCAGATGAACATGATTAGGCCGACGGTCAGGCCAACGATGCCCAGCACGAGCACCGGATTCATGGTGCCGGTACGACCGCCCTCGAGCAGTTGCGCGATCGCCTGGGGCAGCCTGGCTACGATCCCGGCCATGATGATCAGCGATACGCCATTGCCGATGCCGCGGCTGGTGATCTGCTCGCCGATCCACATCAGGAACAATGTGCCGCCGACCAGGCTGATGGTCGCGGCGACGCGGAACACCATGCCCGGCTCGACCACCGCGGCGATGCCCTGGGTCGCGCCGAGGCTCTCGAGCCCGACCGCGATCCAATAGCCCTGAACGGTGGTCAGCAGCACCGTCAGATAGCGCGTGTACTGGTTGAGCTTCTTGCGCCCGGTCTCGCCTTCCTTGCGCAGCGCCTGCCACGGCCCGTAGAGCGTCGCGCCCAGCTGGACCACGATCGAGGCGGTGATGTAGGGCATGACGCCCAGCGCGACGATGCTCATCCGCTGCAGCGCGCCACCGGAAAATGTGTTGAAGACGTCGAGGATGCCGCCGCTCTGCGTCTGGTACAGGGCGGCCATTGCCGCCGGGTCGATGCCGGGCATCGGCACGAACGACAGCAGCCGGAACAGGATCAGCGCGCCGAGCGTGAACCACAGCCGCCGCTTGAGCTCGGCCGCCTTCGAGAAGCTCGAAAGCGATATGTTCGATGCCAGTTGTTCGGCTGCGGATGCCATACGTGAGTTGTCCCCTAAACGCTGCCGTTTATATAGGCCGCGCAACCGTCATTGCGAGTGTGCGAAACGACGAAGCGTCAGGCCTTTGATTTGGCGGCCTTGGCGGCCTTGTCGGCCTTGGCGGCGGTGCTGGCTTTCTCGACCTTGTCCGCTTTGTCGGCCAGACGCGTCAGGCGCACCTTGCCCTTCTTGGCCAAAGCGAGCTCGGCGGAATTGCGGGCGACGATGATCTCAATCGATCCGCCAGCCTTCTCAACCGCTTCGCGCGCGCCCTTCGAGACACCAGCGACCTTCAAGGCGAGCTTGGCCTTCAATTCGCCCTTGCCGAGCAGGCGCACGCCGTCCTTGCCGCCGCGCGCCAGGCCGGCGGCCTTGAGCGCGTCATGGTCGAGTGTGCCCTTGGCGTCCAATGTCCCGGCGTCGATCAGCTTCTGGATCGCGCCCAAATTGACCTCGGCATAATCCTTGGCGAAGATGTTGTTGAAGCCACGCTTCGGCAGCCGCATGTGGAGCGGCATCTGGCCGCCTTCGAAGCCGAACACCGAGACGCCCGAGCGGCTCTTCTGGCCCTTCTGGCCGCGCCCGGCGGTCTTGCCCTTGCCCGAGCCGATGCCCCGGCCGACGCGCATCCGGCCCTTGCGGGCACCAGCGTTGTCGCGGATTTCATTGAGTTTCATGTCTTGCACTCGCTTTCGCTTTTGTCGCGCAGTGCCCGGCGAAGGCCGAGGCACGGTTGATGATTAGTCTTCGACGCTGACCAGATGGTGGACCTTGCGGATCTGGCCGAGAACTTCGGGCGTTCCCTCGACCTCGACCGTGCGGCGCATCTTGTTGAGGCCGAGCCCGACCAGCGTCGCCCGCTGAGTCTTGTCGCGGCGGATCGGCGAACCGGTCTGCGTGATTTTGATCTTGGTTTTTTTCTCTTGGGCCATGACGCTTACTCCACGATCGCTTCGGCGACCGCTTCGGCTTCGGCACTCGCCATGCCGCTGCGGCCAAGCAGGTCGGAGACCTTCTTGCCACGGCGTTGGGCGACCGAGCGCGGGCTGGT
>JBDSNQ010000131.1:0-6048 GCA_039915275.1 Sphingomicrobium sp. | reverse complement strand
CGGCTTGAAGCCCTTGAGGATGTGGCTGCCGGCGGCAGTGTCGACGCCTTGGGTGGCGAACAAATCCTTGATGCCGAGTGGGATTCCCGCGAGCGAGCCGGCTTCGCCCTTAGCGCGCGCAGCGTCGGCCGCGTCGGCCGCGGCGAGCGCATCGTCGGGGGTCTCGACCGTAAACGCGTTCAGCCCCCTGGCGCCCGCAACGGCAGCATTGAACGCCTCCGCCACCTCGCGCGCACTGAATTCGCCGCCGCGGAAGCCGTCGCGCAGCTCGGCGATGGTCTTGGTGGTCAGCGACACTATTCGATCACCTTGGGCACGGCGAAAAAGCCGTGCTCGGCCCCCGGCGCATTGACCAGCACCGCGTCGCGGATATCGCCGTCGGTGACCACGTCGTCGCGCAGGCGCAGTTTCTGATCGATCACCGCGGTCAGCGGCTCGACGCCGTCAGTGTTGACCTCGGCCAATTGCTCGACCCAGCCGATGATGGCGTTCAATTCCGGCACCATCGCCGCGACTTCGGCGTCGCTCATGGCGATCCGGGCGAGCTTGGCGATGTGGCGCACTTGTTCGGTATCGACGGACATGGCGGGCGGCTAGCAGTCGGGCGCGACCCCTTCAACCGCCTTGCCGCTTGGCCTGTTGCCCAATAGGGCCGGGCGCCAATGTGCGCGCGCCGCTTCCTCTTCGTGATTTTCTGGCTGACGCTGCTCGCCGTGGCGGGCGCGTTCGCCATTTTTCAGTTCGGCGACCGCGTGCTGCTCGAAAGCACGATTCCCAACGGCCATTTCGCCGCGCCGCCTGCGGACAGTGGGCCGAATTATGCGCTTGCCGACAATTGGCTGGCGCGGCCCGACCTGCCGCAAAATCCGTCCAATTGGCTGCCGGAACAGGCTGCAATCGGCACGGCGTCACCACCCACGGCGATCTTTTACGTTCACCCGACGACCTATCTCGAGCGCGACCATTGGAACGCGCCCCTGCGTGCCGACGCGCAGACCGAGCTGCGGACCAAGCTGTTCGTGCGCAGCCAGGCGAGCGCCTTGACCAGCGCCGGCCAGGTGTGGGCGCCGCGCTATCGCCAGGCCGCTTTCGGCGCCTTCCTCCAGCGCAGCGAGGACGCGCAAAAAGCGCTCGACCTTGCCTATGGCGATGTCCGCGCCGCCTTTGACCGATTCCTCCAAGAAGCACCGTCGGACGCGCCGATCATCGTCGCTGGCCACAGCCAGGGCGCGTTGCATCTGTCGCGGCTGCTGGCCGACCGTCGCGTGGCGCTCAAGGGCCGGCTGGTCGCCGCTTACGTCGTCGGCTGGCCGCTGAGCATCACCGCCGACCTGCCGGCGATGGGCCTTCCGCCGTGCACCGCGCCGGAGGAGACCGCGTGTGTGTTGTCGTGGCAGAGCTTTGCCGAGCCGGCCAACGCGTCGCTGGTGCTCGATGCGTGGCAGGGGACCAAGGGGCCAGAGGGCGTCGAGCGGCAGCGCAAGGACATGCTGTGCGTCAACCCGATCACGGGAACGCAAGGCGGGGTCGCGCCTCCCTCCGCCAACGCCGGGACGCTGGTGCCACGCGGCGATTTCGCCAACGCGGATCTCGCCGTCGGCGCCGTCGGCGCGCATTGCGATCAGGGGCTGCTGATCCTCGACGGCGCCATCCCGGCGCTCGGCCCCTACGTCCTCCCCGGCAACAATTATCACGTCTATGATTATGCTCTGTTCTGGGGGTCGATCCGGGCCGATGCCGAGCGAAGGCTTGCTGCATGGCACCGCTGACCAGCCCGTCGGATTTCGCCGCTGCCCTCCCCGACCTCGGCAAACTCGCCGGGCTCGACGTCGGCACCAAGACTATTGGCCTGGCGATCTGCGACCCGGGCTGGAGTTTCGCCGGCCCGGCCGAGACCATCCGCCGGACCAAATTCACCGCCGACCTCTCTGCGCTGCGCGTATTTGCAGCCCGTAACTCTATCGTCGGCCTGGTCGTCGGCCTGCCGCTCAACCTCGACGGCAGCGATTCGCCGCAGACCCAGTCGGTGCGGGCATTTGCACGCAATCTCCTGGTCCTTGGGCTGCCAATCCTGCTGTGGGACGAGCGCTGGTCGACCCAGGCCGTCGAGCGGGCGATGGTCGCCGCGGATGTCAGCCGCGCCAAACGCGCCCTTGCAGTCGACAAGCTCGCCGCAGCCCACATCCTCCAGGGCGCGATCGACGCACTGGCCAATCTCGCCGCGCCCGAATAAGCCGTCGCCTCGTGGACCTGCTTTCAATCGACTCGCTCAGCGACGACCAGATCGCGACCATCCTCAAGGAAGGCGAGCATTGGGCGGCGGCCAATCGCGCCGGTACGTCGACAAAAATGCCGCTCGCCGGCCGGATCATGTTCAACTTGTTCTACGAAAATTCGACGCGTACCCTGATGTCCTTCGCGGTCGCGGCGCAGCGGCTCGGCGCGCAGGTGGTGACGCTGCCGGTCGAGCAATCGTCAGCCCGGAAAGGCGAGACGCTCGACGACACCGCGCGGACATTGAATGCGATGCGGCCCGACGCATTGGTCATCCGCCACTATGAGAATGGCGCGCCGGCGCGGATGGCGCGGATCATGGATTGCCCGGTGATCAACGCCGGTGACGGCACCAACGAACATCCGACCCAGGCATTGCTCGATGCGCTGACCATCCGCAGCCGCCTCGGCCGCATTGAAGGCCTCAAGATCGCGATCTGTGGTGACATCAAGCACAGCCGGGTGGCGCGATCGAATGCCAAACTGCTGCCGCGGCTGGGCGCCGAAGTGCGGCTGGCCGGGCCCCCGGCCCTGCTGCCCGATGATTTCCAAGGGCGCGGCGACGTCGATGCAGCGATCGCCGGCGCCGACGTAATCATGATGCTGCGCGTCCAGCGCGAACGACTCGAGGAGGATTTGGGCGACGCTCCGGGCGAATATCTGGCGCGGTACGGACTAACCGCCGAGCGACTCGCGACCGCGGCGCCGGGCGCCGTCGTCATGCACCCGGGGCCGATGAATCGCGGGGTCGAAATCGACAGCGCGGTCGCGGACGATGAACAGCGGTCGTTGATCCCGCTTCAGGTCGAAATGGGCGTGGCCGTGCGCATGGCCTGCCTGCACTTGCTGGTGGGCGGCCCCTAGCGCGAGGCTAGACGGACAGGAACGTCGCCGGCCACGGTCCGTACGAAGCAGCTGCCACCGGCGCGGCGCAGCGACAGGCACAGATCCTTCGCCTGGCTGGCGTCGCTGAAGCCCTTGACCGCCAGGCGGTAGACCAGGCCTTTCGGGCTGTTGAAGCGGGCGCTCGTCGGCGAAAAATCGCGCAGCATGGCGTGACTGCGGGCGGCAGCGTTCCAGGCGGCGGCAACGCGCTCGGGCGAGCCATATGCGCCAAGCTGCACGACCGAAGTCGAATTGCCGGTCGCCCGCGTCAGCGACGCATGACGAACAGGCGCGCGCACCGCGGGTGCCTTGGCCTTTTTCGGCTGCGGCTTGTAGTTGACAAATTCCGCCAAAGCGGCGGGCATTTCGGCGACGGTTTCAGCGACCGCGGCGATGACTTTCGCGGCCACCCCCGGATCGGCTGCGCGCGGCTGAGCGACGGGCTCCGGAGCGGGCGCAGGTGCCGGCTGCGGCTGCGCGATAAGTTCGGCGACTTGCTGAGGCGCCGCTTGTTCAACAGGGGCCTGCTCGACGGTGGGCGCGACCGCGGCGGTACGGGTTTCGACGGTCCGCAGGGCGAGGCGGTTCGGCTGGCCAGGATCACCCGACACGGGCCGGAACCCGGTCAGCGCGGCAACCTGGTCGGACGCGGCGGCCGGCTTGGCAAACAGCATCCACTGCTGGATCCGGGCGTCGACCAGATTGGCCGGCACGTCCTGCGCGGCGATAGTGCGGGCAGAATCCCAGTCGCCGGTAAGGGCGTAGGACAAAGCGAGGTTCTGACGGACGCGAGCGTCGGCGCCGACCTGGCGGGCGGCGGGCTCGAGCACGTCGATGGCGTCCTGCGGATGGCCGGCAAGCGCCATCGCCAGCCCGTAATCGGCGGGATCGAGCATGCCGCGGGATGACGCCAGGAACGGCACGACCTCCGCATTTTTTCCTTGGGCGATCTCGACCAGCGCCAACTTCACGATGACCTGCGGCTGGTAACTGTCGAGCGTCAGTGAATCGCGATACGCGGCCTCGGCCGAGGCAAAGCGGCCCGAGCCGAAATAGGCATTGCCGAGCAAGCTCCGGAAACCAGCGACATTGGGGCTGCTGGCGACCGCTTGTTCGGCAAATTTCACCGCGGTCGGATAGTCCTGCGCGTTGAGCGCGGCCAATGCCCTGGTTGCAACGCCGGCGTTGGCGGGATCGGTCGTCGCACCGGAATTGGATGCGCTGCGCGTGCCGAACTGCGGAGCGGCGCAACCGGCAAGGGCCGAAGCCATGGCGATTGCCGTGAAAGCAGGAGCGAAGCGGAGCGACTTAGACATGTGATTATCCCTTGCGGTTGGCCTTGGCAGCCATAGCATCGAGCTCCGGCATGGATCCCAACAGCACATCGAGCGCGTCGGTCACCAGCATCTGTGCCGAGCGGCCGCCAACGGCGCAGGCAAGACGGAGTTTGAGGTGGCGAGCCGGGTCGAGGCGCAGTGTGAATGCCGCCTTGGCCTTGCTTCCCGGAGCTGCACGCGGGCTCACCGCCCGGCGCTGAGCCGGAGCAACAACGCGGACCGGAACTGGCGCTCGGGCGACCGTCGGCTCGACGATTGCCGGCGCCAAGGCTTCTTCGGACGCAGGCTCGTAGAGCTCGGCGGTCTCGTCGAAGTCCTCGCCTTCCTCGGAGAGCTCCTCGTCATTCGCATTGAGCCGGCCGACAATCTCCGCCTGCTGGTCGTGGACCGGCGATTGCACCGGAGTGAGCGCCGCAACCGGATTGCGCAGCGGCTGCTCTTCCAGCTCTTCACCAAACGCATCGTGCGTGTCGTCCGATAGCGAGCCACCTGCCACCGGCTTGGGCGGTTCGAAACCGAGATCGTCCCAGCCGAGATCCTCGAGCGAGCCGCCGCCCTGGCCGAAGCCCTGGGGCCGCATCGCCGGGCGAGCGGCGCCCTTGCGCGCCAGAAGGCCCGAAGAAAGCGACGCGAAAACCTTGGGTTCGCTGTTCAACTTGGGTCCGCTTTTCACTGGGCAGCCCCCTTACTGGCCGGCCACGCGGCGGCCGAAGCCACCGACCGGGCGAGGTGAATTGGCCGCCGCCGCGGCGCCGGGCGCTGCGAACACGGTGCGACGGAAATTCTTTTCGAGGCGATCGGAGATGTAATCCCACAACTCGACCACCTCGCGGGCGGAGCGGCCGTTGGGATCGACCTCCATGACGGTGCGGCCGTCGATCATCGACGCCGCGAAATCGGTGCGGTGATGGACTGTGACCGGTGCGACGGTGCCGTGCTGCGACAGCGCGACCGCGGCTTCATAAGTAATCTTGGCCTTGGGGGTCGCGCCATTGACGACGAACAGCAAGGGCTTGCCGGCGCGGTCGCACAAATCGACCGTGGCGCCGACGGCGCGCAAATCGTGCGGACTGGGGCGAGTCGGGATGACGATCAGCTCGGCGACCGCGATCACGCTCTGGATCGCCATGGTGATTGCCGGCGGGGTGTCGATCACGGCGAGGCGGAAGCCCTGTTGGCGAAGGACCTCGAGATCCGAAGCGAGTCGGGCAACGGTAGTTTGGGCGAACGCCGGCATGTCGGCCTGACGTTCGTTCCACCAGTCGGCCAGGCTTCCTTGTGGATCGATGTCGATAAGGCAGACCGGGCCTGCGCCCGCCAGCTGCGCCTGCACCGCGAGATGTCCGGACAAAGTCGTCTTGCCGGACCCGCCCTTCTGCGATGCCATTGCCAGAACGCGCATTCTTTTCCCCCGCCCAATGACTTGCGTAAGTTGCGGGAGTGACACTCAAGGCTCTAAAATCTGGTTAACGATTGCCCGACCTTGTTGCCCGTGGCGAACGCGCGTTAGATGTGCTCGATGACAGCGATGATGCGAAAGATTGCACTTGCC
>JBDSNQ010000162.1:0-7488 GCA_039915275.1 Sphingomicrobium sp. | reverse complement strand
GCGTGTGCGTCGCGTCGCTGTCGGAGCGGTAGACCCGGCCCGGCGCGATAATCAGGAGCGGCGCGCCGCGCTCCTGCATCGCCCGGATCTGCACCGGCGAAGTGTGCGTGCGCAGCACCCGCGGCTCCGCTTCGCCGTCCCGCGGCTCACAATAAAACGTATCGTGCATCGCCCGCGCGGGGTGGTTCTCGGGCATGTTGAGCGCGGTGAAATTATACCATTGCTGCTCTATCTCCGGCCCTTCCGCGACGGCGAAACCCAAGTCGGCGAAAATCTCCGCGAGCTCATCCAGCACCTGGCTGACCGGGTGGATCGTCCCTTGCGGACTAGCCGACGACGGCAGCGACAAATCGAGCAATTCAGTCGCCAGCCGCCGGTCGAGCTCGGCTCCTTCCAGCGCCGCCTTGCGATCCGCGATCGCCGACGTCACCGCCTCGCGCAGCCCGTGGATCTTCGGCCCTTCCGCCGCCCGCGTATCCGCGTCCATCGACCCCAGCGACTTCAATAGCGCGGTAACCGACCCCGACTTGCCCAGCGCCGCCACGCGCAGCGTCTCCAACGCGGCCAGGTCAGGCGCGCCTTCGATCTCGGCAATGATGTCCTTGTCGCCCGCCATCCCTCGCGCCTCTAGCCGTGCTGGCTTACAAAATGCAAAGAGGATGCGAGATGGACCAAGCCTGGCCACAGCTGGACGTTGCGCGGGATTCGCCGACGTTCGCTCTATTGCACCTCGCCGCGCAGATGCTCGGCAAGATCCGCGTCGCTCATGCGCCCTGGTCCAACCACGGCTGGCACGTTGCGCTCCAGCCGCGCGCCAACGGGCTCGAGACGCTGCCCACCGCCGCCGGTGACGGCCGCACCTTCACCCTCGTCCTCGACCTCTGCCGCCACGCCATCGTGCTGTGGGTCAGCGACGAATCGCGCGACGAGCTGCCGTTGAACGCCGGCAGCGTCGCGGCGCTGCATGCGCGGCTGATCGCCATGCTCGCCCGCAATGGCTTGCCGTCGAACTTCAATGCCAAGCCGAGCGAGATCGACGGCGCGGTGCCGTTCGCCGAAGACAAAGCCCCGCGCCCCTACGACCGCGCCTCCGCCGACCGGCTGCGCGAGGCGCTCGCGGCGATGCTCCCCGTCTTCGACCACTTCCGAGCCGGTTTCATCGGCAAGTCGAGCCCGGTGCATTTCTGGTGGGGCGCCTTCGACCTCGCCGTCACCCGTTTCTCCGGACGCCCCGCGCCGCAGCATCCCGGCGGCGTCCCCGGCCTCCCTGACCGAATCACCCGTGAAGCCTATAGCCACGAAGTGTCGAGCGCCGGTTTCTGGGCTGGCGGCGTCTTGCCTGTCGCGCCCTTCTTCTACAGCTACGCTTACCCCGAACCGCCCGGCTTCCGCGCCGCCAAGCTCGCCTCCGGCCAGTATGACGAAACTTACGGCGAATTCATCCTGCCCTACGCCGACGTCCGCGCCTCAAGCGACCCGGACTCCATGCTCGCCGACTTCCTGCAATCCACCTACCAAGCCGCCGCCAACCTCGGAAAATGGGACCGCAAGTCCCTCGAACGCGACCCCGTCGCCCCTTAAGCCGGCAAAAACGGATAAGGCGAAATCGTCTTGCGGTTCTCGTGGACCGCCAGCATCCGCCCGGCTGGCGGCGTGGCGCGGTACGGGCATTGCATCCGCGGGCAGATCGCGCACGCCGGGCCGACTGGCGTCGCCGGCGTGTTCAACAAATCCAGCCCGTCCGAATAAGCAATCCGCCCGGCGTGTTTGAGGTCGCAGCCAAGCCCGATGGCGAGCAGGCTGTCGTCGCGCAAGTCGGGGCGGATCGGCCGCTCGATCGTCCGGCTGATGGTGAAGAAGCGCTGACCGTCGGGGGTCTCGATGATCTGGCGGATGGTCTGGCCGGGTGTCTGGAACGCGGCGTGCAAATTCCACCGCGGGCAGGTCCCGCCGAAATGCGAGAAAGGGAAACTCTCGCCGGCGTAGCGCTTGGAAATATTGCCCGCCGGATCGACCCGCAGCATGAAGAACGGCACGCCGCGCGCGCCCGACCGGCCGAGCGTGGTGAAGCGGTGCGCGACCTGTTCGACATTGGCGCCGAACTGGCCGCACAATCGGTCGATCGCATAGCGATGCTCTTCGGCGGCGCGGAGGAATTTGCCGTAGGGCATCATGATCGCCCCGGCGGCGTAATTGGCGAAGCTCATGTGGAGCAGGCTGCAGCTGCCGGCGTCCGGCGGCCGCGCGGCGCCGACCAGGCGCTCGATCAGCGGCCCGAACTCGAGCAAAGCGAGCTGGTAAGCGAGGCCGAACGTCCGGTTCTCGGGCCGCAGCAGCGCCGACAACAGCAGCGTGCGCCGTTGCGCATCATAATGCTGGCTGGCGTCGTCGAGCATCTCCGGCGGCACCACCTTGGCCTCGACGCCATAGGCCTCCTTCAACCGCCGCCGCAGCGGTTCGGCCACCGACAGCGGGTCGCTCAGGCCGCCACCCAGCGTCTCGGCGCCCTCTTCGAGCTCGGGGAAATGGTTGCGCTGGGCCTGGATGTAATCGCGCACCCAGGTCTCGGGCGTGATCAGCCCGCGCGGATCGGCCCCGCCCTCGCCCTCGGGATGGCGGTGGAGCTCGCGCAGCGCGGTGTAGAGCCGGGTGATCCCTTCGGCGACCGACGGCGCATTGTCGGCCAGCTCGATCAGGTCGGAGCGGCTGATGCCGAGGTCGGAGAGGATGCCGTCGGCGAAAATCTCGGCCAATTGGTCGGCGCCGGCCGCCTCGCCGCCCTCCGAAGCGAACACCTTCACATCGACGTCGAACGATTCCGCCAGCCGCAGCAATATGCCGGCGGTGACCGGCCGCTGGTTGCGCTCGAGATGGTTCAGATAGGAAGGGGAAATGCCAAGCTGTTCGGCCATCGCGCTCTGGTTGAGCCCGCGGTCGCGGCGGAGGCGCTTCAGCCGCGCGCCGAGCAGGAGTTTGCGTTGTGCCATCGGACGGATTGTGAAGAAGTTCACAAAAAGCACAAGTCATGAAATGACAGCTTGGCCTTTATCGCTGCATCTTTTCAAAATTACATGGGGTTAGCTGCGACATAGAGTTCAACGAGGGGTCTCCGATGTCCGATTTCAGCCAGATTGTCAGCGCACCGACCGGACGCTTCGCCGACATCGATCGGCCCTATTCAGTCGAGGATGTGCTCAGGCTGCGCGGCTCCTTCCCGGTTGAGCATACGCTGGCCCGGCGCGGCGCGCTGCGCCTGTGGGAATTGCTCCATAACGACGAGCCGGTGCGCGCGTTGGGCGCGGTCACTGGCAACCAGGCGATGCAGATGGTCCGCGCTGGCTTGAAAGCAATCTATCTCTCGGGCTGGCAGGCGGCGGCCGACGCCAACACCGCCGGCGCAATGTACCCCGATCAGTCGCTCTACCCCGCCAACACCGGGCCCGAGCTGGCGCGGCGGATCAACCGCACGCTCGCTCGCGCCGACCAGATCGAGCATATGGAAGGCGGCGCGAAACGCGACTGGTTCGCGCCGATCCTCGCCGACGCCGAGGCCGGTTTCGGTGGGCCATTGAACTGCTTCGAGATCATGAAGGCCTATATCGAGGCCGGGGTCGCCGGGGTTCATTTCGAGGACCAATTGGCGTCCGAAAAGAAGTGCGGCCACTTGGGCGGCAAGGTGCTGATCCCGACCCAGGCGGCGATCCGCAACCTCGACGCCGCGCGCCTCGCCGCCGATGTCTGCGGCGTCCCCACCATCCTCGTCGCCCGCACCGATGCCGAAAGCGCGCGGCTGATCACCAGCGATGTCGATGAGCGCGATCAGCCATTCCTCACCGGCGAGCGCACCGCCGAGGGCTTCTTCCGCTTGAAGGACGGCACCGGCCTCGACCATTGCATCGCCCGCGGCCTCGCTTTCGCGCCCCACGCCGACTTGCTGTGGTGGGAAACCAGCCACCCCGATCTCGACGATGCCCGCGCCTTTGCCGAAGCAGTCCACGCCCAATATCCGGGCAAGTTGCTCGCTTACAATTGCTCGCCCAGCTTCAACTGGGCGGCCAAACTCGACGCCGCGACCATCGCCAAATTCCAGCGCGAATTGGGCGCGATGGGCTACAAGTTCCAGTTCGTCACGCTGGCCGGCTTCCACAGCCTCAACCACGGCATGTTCGAGCTCGCCAGCGGCTACCGCGACCACGGCATGACCGCTTATTCCGAGCTTCAGCAGGCTGAATTCGCGTCGGAGGGCGCGGGCTACACCGCCACCCGCCACCAGCGCGAAGTCGGCACCGGCTACTTCGACGCCATCGCCACCGCCATCTCGGCCGGGCAGGCGTCGACCGTGGCACTGACCGAATCCACCGAAGCCGCCCAATTTGTGGCCGCTGAATAAGGAGCAGGACGATGGGACAACGCTACTGGGTCATCGGCGGCGAATATCGCAATTGTCAGTTCGATGAAGTCGTGCCGGGCACGGAAGAAATCTCGGGCCCGTTCCCCGACGCCGTGCGGGCGCGCACCGAATGGCAGCGGCTGACCTTCCGCGACCGGCTGTTCGCCACCACCCGCTATGTGATCACCCAGGAAGCGCGCGGGTGAGCGAAGTCATCGACCGATCTCGACTGACGGTCGCGCCGACCGCGGTTCGCGGCGCCGAGCAGGTGCTGACCCCCGACGCGCTCGATTTCCTCGCCGAACTCCACGAGCGATTCGACCCCCGCCGCCGCGCGCTGCTGGAAAAGCGGATCGACCGGCAGATCCGCTTCGACGCCGGTGAACTCCCTGATTTCCCTGAAGAAACCTGCCACATCCGCGACTCGGAATGGACCGTTCTAACCATACCCCGCGACCTCCTCGATCGCCGCGTCGAAATCACCGGACCGACCAATGCCAAGATGATCATCAACGCTTTGAACAGCGGCGCCAAAGTGTTCATGGCCGATTTCGAGGACGCCACTTCGCCGGTGTGGGACGAGCTCATCCAGGGCCAGGTCAACCTGCGCAACCGCTGGCTCGGCCGGCTCGACTTCACCGACCCCGCCAGCGGCAAGCAGTACGCCATCGCCGACCATCCCGCGGTGCTGATGGTCCGACCCCGCGGCTGGCACCTCGACGAGCGCCACGCCACCATCGCTGGCCAACCCATCGCCGGCGCCTTGTTCGATTTCGGCCTTTACCTCTGGCACAACGCCAAGCCCGCTTTGGCCGCCGGCTCCGGCCCCTATTTCTACCTCCCCAAGCTCGAAAGCCGCCACGAGGCCGAGCTGTGGAGCGACGTCTTCGCCTTCGCCGAGAGCAAGCTCCGCATCGAGCGCGGCACGATCAAGGCGACGGTGCTGATCGAAACCATCCCCGCCGCGTTCGAGATGGACGAGATCCTCTATGCGCTACGGGCCAACATCGTCGGCCTCAATTGCGGCCGCTGGGATTACATCTTCAGCTTCATCAAGCGCCTAGGCCGCAGCGCCGATCGGCTGACCCCCGACCGCTCGGCGATGACCATGGATCGCGCCTTCCTCGCCGCTTACTCGTTGCGCCTGATCGCCACCTGCCACCGCCGCGGCGCCCACGCGATGGGCGGCATGTCGGCCTTCATCCCGGTCAAGGGCGACGAGAGCGCCAACGACGCGGCGATGGCGAAGGTCCGCGCCGACAAAGTGCGCGAAGTCGGCAACGGCCACGACGGCACCTGGGTCGCGCATCCCGCGCTGGTCCCGGTGGCGCTCGAAGCCTTCGCGGCAATGGAAGGCCCGAACCAGCTGTCGAAATTCCCCGACCGAATCCCCGGCCGCGACGAAATGCTCGAGCTCCACAGCGGCGACCGCACCGAAGCCGGCGCGCGCGAAAACATCCGCGTCGGCGTCCAATATCTCGCCGCCTGGCTCGGCGGGAAGGGCGCGGTGCCGCTCTACAATCTGATGGAAGACGCCGCGACCGCCGAGATCTGCCGCTCGCAACTATGGCAATGGTTGCGCTTCGAAGCGCCGCTATCGAACGGTCAGAAGTTCACGCGTGAGTTATTCGACCGCCTGTTCGACACCGAAGTCCACTGCCTCGCCGACGTCCCCAACATCGAGGAAGCCGCCGCCCTGTTCCGCAAGATGGTGACGGCGCAAGAGTTTGAGGAGTTCCTCACCCTCCCGGCCTACGCACTGCTCGATTAAACTCGGCCATTGCAGTTGATCGCCCGGCGTGGAAACCTGCGCGCGGGGGGCCGGGTATGGGAACCTTCGAATATATCACTGCGATCGTCGCCGTCGTGATCGGCCTCGCCATCGCCGACCTGGCGACCAGCTTGCACCGCCTGCTGCGCCACCGAAAGGTCGTCCGGTGGGACTGGGTCGCGCCGCTTGCCGCCTTGCTGCTCCTGGTCGAACTGTTCAACCTGTGGTGGCGCTGGCGGGGATTTACCGGAACGACCATGGGTGAGGTCGCGCCGTATTTCGTTGCGCTGATCCTGGTTTACCTCGCCGCGTCAATCACCCTGCCGGACGAGGTTCCGGCCGAAGGGCTCGATCTAGGTGCCTATTTCGACGGAATCCGAAGCTACTTCTGGTTTATCTACACATCCTACGTCGCACTGGCCCTCACCCTGTTAACGATCCGCCGGCTGGGCCAAGGCTATACGGTGCCCCAACTGTGGTCGCTCAATTACTTCGACTACCCGTGGATCATCGTCGGTTTCAGCATGATCTTCGTGCGCAAGCGCTGGATCAGCGGTGCGCTGCTGCTGGTGACACTGGTGTGGGTGCTGTGGGGGCTCGATATCTGGGACCGGGCCCCCGACTTGCCAGTGTGACGCTCGAGGTTCCATCCTGAAACTTAGAGAAAGGGCACCGGAATTGCTCCCGGCGCAATGATCTATTCGATTGAAGGTATGGCTTACGCCGCTTTCGCGTCTTCCTTGGGCAGCGCCGCTTTCGCCTGGGCGATGATTGCCGAGAATGCCGCGCCTTCGTGCATGGCGATGTCGGCCAGCACCTTCCGGTCCAAATCGATCCCCGCCAGCTTCAGTGCGTGGATGAACTGGCCGTAGGTCAGCCCTTCGGCGCGCACCGCGGCGTTGATCCGCTGGATCCACAGAGCGCGGAACGACCGCTTCTTCACCTTGCGGTCGCGATAGGCGTATTGCCCGGCCTTCTCGACGGCCTGGCGGGCGATGCGGATGGTGTTCTTGCGGCGGCCGTAATAGCCCTTCGCATTCTCCAAAATCCGCTTGTGCTTGGCGCGCGTAGTGACGCCGCGCTTGATGCGTGTCATGTCGCGTTCCCTACTTGAGGCCGTACGGCGCCCAGAGCTTCACCCGCGCCGTATCGGCGTGGTCGAGCACTTCGGTGCGGCGGTTCTGGCGGATATATTTGGCATTGTGGCTGATCAGGCGGTGACGCTTGCCGGCGACGCCGTGCTTCAACTTGCCTGTGGCCGTGAGCGTGAAACGTTTCTTGACGCCGCTCTTGGTCTTGAGCTTGGGCATTTTCGTCTCCTTTGTAG
>JBDSNQ010000251.1:0-7802 GCA_039915275.1 Sphingomicrobium sp. | reverse complement strand
AACTGGCGGCGACGCGATCCGCGATGCATCGCGCAATGCGCTGAGGGCGATCGCATGAACGTCGCGACCCGCATCAATTCGTCGCTCGATGTCCGCGACCAGTTTCCGGCGATTGTCGGCTGGCACTATCTCGACAGCGCCGCGACCGCGCAGAAACCACAGGCGGTGATCGACGCGATCACGCAGGCTTATGCGCGCGATTATGCGACGGTGCATCGCGGGATTTATCAGCGCTCGTCGGACATGACGGCGGCGTATGAAGCGGCGCGGGCGGCGACGGCACAATTGATCGGCGGCAAGTCCGAGGAACTGGTGTTCACGCGCGGCGCGACCGAGGCGATCAATCTGGTCGCGCGGGTACTGCCGAGATCGGGCCGCGACCGCGTTTTGCTGTCGGCGCTCGAGCATCACAGCAACATCGTGCCGTGGCAGCTCGCCGGATATGAGGTCGATGTGTGCCCGCTGACGGCGGATGGGCGGATCGATCTCGACGCGGCAGCAGGGCTTGTCAGCGAACAGCATCGCGTGGTTGCGTTCGCGCATGTGTCGAACGCGCTTGGCTCGATCCTCGACGCGAAACGGGCGGCGGAGATCGCGCATTCGAAGGGTGCTTTACTGCTGCTCGACGGGTGCCAGGCGGTACCGCGCATTGCGGTCGATGTCGCCGCCATCGGCTGCGATTTCTACGCGTTCTCGGGGCACAAGCTTTACGGCCCGACCGGGATCGGTTGCTTGTGGGGCCGCGCCGAGCTGCTCGACTTGATGCCACCGTGGCAGGGCGGCGGCGCGATGATCGAGCAAGTTACTTTCGCGCGCACCACTTACGCCCCGCCGCCGCAGCGCTTCGAGGCCGGAACGCCACACATCGTCGGTGCGATTGGTCTGCACGGCGCGGTGCAGTGGGTCGAGCGTTTGTCGCTCGACGCGATCCACGCCCATGAAACCGCGCTGGTTGCCGAGTGCCGCGCGGCATTGTCCGCGATCCCCGGCGTGACGCTTTACGGACCCGAGGACAGCGCTGGGATTGTCAGCTTCAATGTCGACGGCGTGCATGCGCATGACGTCGCCACCATATTGGACGATGCGGGCGTCGCGGTCCGCGCCGGGCACCATTGCGCGCAGCCGCTGATGGCGGTGCTCGGGGTCGACGCAACCGCTCGCGCCAGCTTCGCCGCGCATAGCGATAGCTCAGACATCGCGGCGCTGGTCGGCGGGCTGCATCAGGTGAAACGGATTTTTGGCGCATGAATAAGGAACGCAAGATCGAGACCGAGGAAGTCGAGTCCGTCGCGACTCCACCGCGCGCCCGTGTCACGCCGGAGTTCGAGCGGAAGCGGGATTATCTCGCGGGGTTCCTCAGCGGCGCGACCGAAGAGGTTCCGGAGCATGGCCACGGCAGCGATTTGCAGGCGGCCGTGGTCGAGGCTCTGAAATCGATCTATGACCCTGAAATCCCTGTAGATATTTACGAACTCGGGCTGATTTACGACGTCGCCATCGACGAGGACGGCGACGCGGTGGTGACGATGACGCTGACTACGCCGCACTGCCCGGTGGCGGAATCGCTGCCCAATGAGGTCGAGCTCAGGGTACTGTCGGTGCCCGGCATCCGCGACGCCGAAGTGAAACTGGTGTGGGACCCGCCGTGGGATCCGTCGCGGATGAGCGACGAAGCGCGGCTAGAATTGGGAATGCTATGAACGAGCAGAGCAAAGTCCGCGCCCGCCCAGCGGCGATCGTGCTGACGCCCGCGGCCGAAGCGCGCATCGCCGAGCTGATGGCCCGTGCTCCGGAAGGGGCGATCGGGGTCAAATTGTCGACTCCGAAGCGCGGCTGCTCGGGCCTGGCTTATTCGGTCGATTATGTGACCGAGGAAGTGGCGTTCGACGAGAAGATCGCGACCCCTGGCGGCATTTTCTACGTCGACGGAGGGTCGGTGCTGTACCTCGTCGGATCGACCATGGACTGGGTCGAGGACGACTTCGCCGCCGGCTTCACGTTCGAGAACCCGAATGCCAAGGGCGCGTGCGGTTGCGGCGAGAGCTTCACCATTTGAATAAAACGGGCCGAATCTGTTATTGAAGCGAGTGAGGGAGTTCGATCGATGCGTCTGCTCTCAATTGCACTGTTGTTGATAATCGCCGCGCCGTCCGCGGCTGAACCGGTCAAGGCGCCGAAAGCGCCGGAGGCTGCCAATTGCCCGCGCACGACCAGTCATTTGGCCCGCGACGGATCGGCCTATCGCGGCGATCGAATCGCGCCGAAGAAACTGACCGAGCTGCCGCCGGCGATCGGCTATATGGCGGTGTACCGGACGGTGAATGGCTGCGAAGCGCCGATGACGATGGTTGAATATCGGAGCGGCCGCAAACGATAATCCTGCAGCTGAAAAGGGGGAAATCAGAATGTCACGAGCAGCGACGCTTTTGTTTGCAATCCTTGCCTATGCGGTGTTTTTCGCCACCTTTCTTTACCTGATTTGTTTCGTCGGCAATTTCCCGTTCGCCGGGACAACGGTCGACCACGGGCCGGACTCGCCGGTGGCGGTGGCGGTGATCATCGACCTCATCCTGATTGCCCTGTTCGGGCTCCAGCACAGCGTCATGGCGCGGCAGGGCTTCAAGCAGGCGTGGACGCGCACTGTTCCGGAGCAGGCGGAGCGCAGCGTCTATGTGCTGGTGGCGAGCCTGATGCTGATCATCCTGTTCACATTCTGGCGGCCGATCCAGGGGACACTGTGGGATGCAACCGGGACCGCATTCGAAATGCCGCTGTGGATCGGCTTCGCGGCGGGCTGGGGAATCGTCCTGTTGAGCACCTTTTTGCTCAATCATTTCGAGCTGTTCGGGCTGCAGCAGGCGTGGTTCCACGTTACGGGCCGGACGGCTGCCAAGCCGCAGATGCGCCAGCCTTTGTTCTACAGATGGGTCCGCCATCCGCTCTACAGCGGATTCTTCCTCGCTTTCTGGTCGACGCCAGTGGTGACCTGGGGCCATTTGCTGCTTGCCGCCGGGATGTCGAGCTACATGCTAATCGCGATCCGCTACGAGGAGCGCGACCTGGTCGGCCTGTTCGGCAAGGATTATGAGGATTACCGGCACACCGCCGGCATGCTGACGCCGAGATTGCGGCGGCGCGACGTGTAAATCCTCCCCGAGACGAGGAGGATTAAAAGCCGAGCGTGAAGCGGATCGCGGCGCCGTAGTCGTTGTCGGCGGTTGCGAAGTGGCCGGGCTGGCGGCGCATGAACAGATTGCCGCCGATCCAGCCGCTGTCGCCGAGCACGCTCGAGCCGTAACTAAGCTCGGCATCGACCTCGCGGCCGGACGGCGAGAGCGAGCGGTTGACCAAGCTGTAGGTCGCGGCCTGCGTGCTGTAATTGTAGGACGTCGGGAGCATCAGGCCGAAACCGCCACGCTCGATCCGCAGCGGCTGCGACAAGCGGAAACCAAGCCGGTCGCCGGCCCCGAGCAGGCCGAGCTTGGTCAGGTCGAAGCCATAGGCCCCGGTCTGGAACCGGCCGCCGGCAAAACTGGTCCAGCCGCGCCGGCCCGACAGGCTTGCGCTCCACCCGCTGCCCAGTTCGCGCCGCGCCTCGAGATCGAGGAATAAGGTATTCGCACCGCCGCCGCCGAGCGCATTGCCCATGCGGCCACCGAGCAAGGTCTGCTTCTCGTTCAAATTGCTGATCCCGGCCGACAGCCAGGTCTGACCGAAGCTGTGGTCGAGTGCGAGGCTGGTCCAGCGATAGGGCGAGCCAGTCGCGCTGGTCCTGATCTCCTGCCACACGCTGCCACTTTCGCCCGACAGCGTCAGCCCAATGGGGCCGAGGTCGCGGCGCAGCGCCAGGCTGCCGTCGCGCCTGGCCGAGAAGCCAGGGTCGCCGGAGATGTCCTTGGCGATCAGGAATGCCCCCGCAGCCGCGCCCGACAGGCGCCGCTCCAACGCTTTGGCGCCTTCGGAGAAGCCCAATGCGACCGCCGTCTTGCGATCGATCCGGGCGATTGCCGAACCGGCGATCACATGCGATTTGCGCGCGTCGTCGGGACCGATGCCAAGCCGCTCAAGCGCATATCCCTGCGCCAGGTCGTGGCGCTCGCTGACGGTCATCGCGATGCTGATTGGACCCGCCGCCGACCTGGCCACGCGGATTCCGCCTTGCAGCGCCCGCGCGAGCGGCTTGGCCTGTTCCGCGCTGTGCAGGGTCTTGGCGAGATCAATCGCAAAGGCGCGCGAATAGCCATCGAGAATGACCGCGCCCATGGGCGTGTTCGGATCGCCATCGGCGCCGCCGTCCCCGGCCGCGGCCGGCATGTCGCCGTTGGTGGTCGGGCTGACCGCGGTCTGGGTGCCGGCGAGGTTGGTGGTGCCGATCGGCTGGAACGCGGTGGCGATGTTGAGCCGGCCACGCCCAAATATCGAATCGGTGCCGGCGGCGCCGAGGTCGTCGGCCGACCGGAACAATATGTCGACGATCTGCGCCCCGGTGAGATTCGGGAACGCCTGGGCGAGCAGGGCGACGGCGCCGCTGATCGTCGGCGCGGAGAAGCTCGTGCCGGACCAGTAGAATTGCGCGCCCGTATTGTCCGGAGCTCGATCGTCGAGGCCGCGCGCCGCCAGATAGTTATTCGCACCCGACCCGGCCTTGTTGGAGAAAGTGGAAAGCTGGCTGATGTCGATCGAGCTACCGGTATCGACGCCAACCGAACCGGCGATGATGACGTTGGCGCCGAATGACTGCGCCGGAATGAGGGCGAACGGGTCGGGGTTGATGCCTTCCGGCGCGGCGCCGTCATTGCCGGCCGAAATCACGATCACGATGCCGGCGTTCACGGCGCGGCCGAGGGCCGCCATCAAGATGTTGCCCGGAGCGCTGCCGCCGAGCGACAAGTTGATGACCTTGGCGCCGGCGAGCCGCGCCGCATCGATCCCTGCGGCAATCGCCGAATCGAAGAAGCTGCACCCGCCATTGGTCGAGGTGTCGGCGCAGCTTCCCGGGTCGTCGGCGCGCATGCTGATAATGGTTGCGTCGAAGGCGACACCCATTGTGTTGGAATTGTTGCGCGCTGCGGCGGCGACGGCGCTGACCGCCGTCCCGTGGCCGCCCTCGTCGCTGACTCCGCGGTTGCCCGCGACGTCCCCGCTGGCGGGATCGATCCGGCCCGCGAATTCGGACAAATTGGGGTTGATGCCGCTATCGACGATGCCGATTTTTACGCCCGCGCCAGTCGCGCCGTTCTGATAAGCAACGATCGCGTTGGCGGCCACCGAGGAGGCCGAATTGCGATATTCGGTCGTGTCATAAGGTGACGGCGTGGGCGTGGGGGTCGGAGTGGGCGTCGGGGTGGGTGTCGGCGTTGGAGTTGGGGTCGGAGTCGGCACGAGCGGGGCGGGCATGGGCGATGGTCCGCCGCCGCCGCCGCCGCAAGCGGAGAGGCTGAACGCCAGCACAACCGCGCACGCGGTCGTCGCCAGATGCCTTCTATTCATTGCCCTTCTCCGCCCAAGCCGCTGAAAATCAACAAGTTCCCCGTTTCGACTTATGCTTTCCGAAACCTTTCAATTTGCTGAAGGGTCAACATCTTGTAGCGCCATTCTGGTCATGAATCCTCCCGTCGACTCCGCCCCTGCCCTTGGCCCTGGCCACGCCCTGGCCCACATCCGCGATTGGATCTTCGATCTCGACAACTGCCTCTATCCGGCCTCGACCGCTCTGTTCGCACTGATCGACGAGCGCATGGGCGCTTATATCGAGCGGCTGCTGGACTGCGACGCGAGTGAGGCAAGGCGCGTCCAGAAAGCGCACTTTCACGAACATGGTACCACGCTCGCCGGGCTGATGAAAACGCATCATGTCGATCCGCACCATTTCCTCGACGACGTCCACGCCATCCCGCTCGACCGAGTGGGTCGCGATGACGCGCTTGGCGACGCTTTGTCGCGGCTGCCGGGGCGGCGGTTCGTCTTCACCAATGGCGATGCGCCCTATGCCCGGCGCGTGCTCGAGGCGATCGGAGTCGGCGAACATTTCGACGACCTTCAAGACATCCACGCCAGCGAACTGAGGCCCAAACCCGACCCGCACGGCTATGCCTTGCTGTGCGCGCGGTTCGACATCGATCCCAAGCACGCCCTGCTGGTCGACGACATGGCTCAGAACCTCAAGCCGGCCAAAGCGCTGGGCATGACCACCATATGGGTCGACAATGGCTCCGAGCGCGGCAACCACGGCGCCGACGACGATTTCATCGACTATCGCATCGCCAATGTCGCCGAGTGGCTTCAATCAATCCTGGAGAACAAGCGATGACCGACGCCATCGAAGCGACCATCGACGCCGCCTGGCTGGAGCGCGAATCGATTGGCCCTTCGACCAAGGGAGCGACGCGCCAAGCGGTCGATGCGGCGATCTCGGCGCTCGATGCGGGCAGCGCGCGGATCGCCAAGAAAGTCGACGGTCAATGGGTCGTCCACCAGTGGCTCAAGAAGGCCGTGCTGCTGTCGTTCCGCCTGAACCCGATGGCGTTGATCGCGGGCGGGCCGGGGGCGGCGCAATGGTGGGACAAAGTGCCGTCCAAATTCGCCGGCTGGGGCAAGGACGAGTTCGAAGCGGCGGCGTTTCGGGCCGTACCGGGCGCGATTGTTCGCCGCGGCGCCTATATCGCGCCGGGCGCGGTGCTGATGCCGAGCTTCGTCAACATCGGCGCCCGGGTCGGCGAAGGGACGATGATCGACACTTGGGCGACGGTCGGCAGCTGCGCCCAGATCGGCCGCAACGTCCACATTTCGGGCGGGACCGGGATCGGCGGCGTGCTCGAGCCATTGCAGGCGGGGCCGGTGATCATCGAGGACGATTGCTTCATCGGCGCGCGATCCGAAGTGGCCGAGGGGGTGGTGGTCGAGCAAGGGGCGGTAATCTCGATGGGGGTGTTCATCGGCGCCTCGACCAAGATCGTCGACCGGCTGTCGGGCGAAGTGATTTACGGTCGAGTACCGGCCTATGCGGTGGTCGTGCCAGGGACGCTGCCGGCCAAGGACGGCGGGCCAAGCCTGGCGTGTGCGGTGATCGTCAAACGAGTCGATGAAAAAACCCGCTCCAAGACCAGCATCAACGAACTGCTACGGGATTAGCGCCCCCGGCGCTAGCTGCTCTGCGGGATTGATGTGTCATTGACTTATAAGCCATTGACGTATAGATAGGACCAGTAAATCGAATGCAGACCGTCGTTGAACTCGCCGAATTTCTGCGGCGCGCCAAGGCGATCATGACGGACGACGAGCGCATCGGGATCGTCAATTTCCTCGCCGCCAACCCCGAAGCCGGGACTGCGCTCGGCGGCGGGCTGCGCAAGGTCCGAACCGGGCGCGAGGGCGGTGGCAAGAGCGGCGGCTTTCGCACGCTTTATGTGTTTGGCGGCCGGCGCATCCCGCTGTTCGTGGTGACGGTCTTCGCTAAGAATGAGAAAGATAATTTGAGCAAGGCCGAGCAGGCAGCGGTCGTGCAACTGAGCAAGACACTGATTGCGACCTACGGAGACAAGGAATGAGTGCCTACGAAAGCGTGGCCAAGGGCCTGAACGAGGCGATTGCCTTTGCGCGGGGCGAGGAAACCGGCGCGCGCATTCACCACATCATTGTGCCGACCGTCGATGTCGCGCAGATCCGCGCCCGCACTGGCCTGTCGCAAAGCGCGTTCGCGCGCAGCATCGGGGTCGCAAAGGGAACGTTGCTCAATTGGGAGCATGGCCGCCGCCAACCGACGGGTCCGGCGCAAGTGCTGCTGGCAATGATATCGCGCAAAC
>JBDSNQ010000008.1:0-8736 GCA_039915275.1 Sphingomicrobium sp. | reverse complement strand
CGCGCCTTGCACCGGCGGGGCCCGCTCGCTAAGCCGCGCCGGCGTGGGCGTGTAGCTCAGTGGTAGAGCACTGTGTTGACATCGCAGGGGTCGCAAGTTCAATCCTTGCCACGCCCACCATTTTTTCAGTCTCTTAAAGGCCTGTCAGCTTGGCGCCGCGACAATAGCGCACCAGAAATCTAAATTGGTCAGGACGTCGATAGCTGGACGATCTGCACTTTGTCCCCGGGCGCGAGCGCCTCGGCATGCGGTAGTCGACGGATCAGCACCTGCGCCTTGGCCAGATTGGCTTGCAAACCGCTGTCCTGGCTTTCGACCGGAGCGACGAGCATTCTGCCATCGTTATCCCTCGTTACCGTCGCGCGGAGATATTGCTCTCGCGGCCCGTTTGCTGGAATCGCTACAGCCGCAAAGGCGAGCTGGAGTTCTTGTCCGACCGGCCTTCCAACCAGCGTTTGCATCAGCGGCTGGAGCAACAGATGGGCGCAAACGAAGGCCGAGGACGGGTTGCCCGGAAGGCCGAGCAAAAGCTTCGCCGTCGCCGAGCGGGCATGCCAGCATGGTTTGCCCGGTTGCACGGCGATCCCTTCAAATCGGAAGTCCGCGCTAAACGCTGTTGCCACGGCCGGTCGCATCAAGTCGCGTTTGCCCACCGACGCGCCGCCGATACACAGGATGATGTCGCACAAGGGTGCGGCCGCGCGCAACGCGGAGGTAATCTCGTTGAGCCGATCGGGCAGGATCGGATAGAGCTGCGCCTCGCCACCCCAGCATGTGACTAAGGCGGCCAGCACATGGCTCGCGCTGTCGACCGACCGGCCAGCTTCCAGCGCCGCGCCTGGAGCGACCAGTTCATCGCCTGCGGTCAGGATCGCGACGCGCGGCCGTCGCACGACTGCGACCGTCGCGCGATTGGCGGCGGCGATCAGCCCGATCTGAGCCGGTCCAACGACCGTTCCGCCGTCAAGCAGGCCATCACCGGCAGTGAAATCGGCGCCGGCGTCGCGAATGAAGGGCGCCGACCCCGGTTCGCTCGCCAATGTCACCGAATCCCCGGTGAAGTTGAGTATCTCCTGGGGAAGGACCCGCGTTGCATCCTTCGGGACGACGCCTCCTGTGGCGATGCGCACCGCTTCGCCGGGCCCGAGCGGAGCGGTGGCCGGCGCCCCTGCCAGCGCCTCTCCAGTGAGCGTCCAGCAGTCGCCGACCACGGGCGCGATTGCGGCCACAGCAATCCCGTCCATCGTCGCGCGCGGCTCAAGCGGTTGGGTGTGGGCGGCGACGACTGGCTCCGCCAAGGTGCGGCCGAGCGCGTCGTCGAGGGCGACGGTCTCCGCGGCCAGCTGTTGAACATCCTCGAGCAACAAGTCGCGCGCCTGGTCGAGGCTGATCAGGCTCACGTCCGCCGCCAGTCGCCCGACTTGCCGCCCGATTTTGCCACCAGCTCGACCCGTTCGATGGTCATGCCGCGATCGATCGCCTTGGCCATGTCGTAAATCGTCAGGCAGGCGACGCTGACCGCGGTGAGCGCTTCCATCTCGACGCCAGTCCTGCCGACCGTCGTCACCCGGGCCACTACGCGAACGCCAGGAACGTCAGGGTCGGCTTCGGCGGTGACCACGACCGCGCTCAGCGGCAATGGGTGGCACAGCGGGATGAGATCGCCGGTGCGCTTGGCAGCCATGATCCCGGCGAGCTCGGCGGTGCGCAGGACTTCGCCTTTTGCAACCGCGCCCTTTGTTATCGCATCGAGCGTCGCTGCCTCCATCCGCACCAGGCCGCGCGCTTCGGCCAGCCGTTCGGTCTCCGGCTTGCCCGACACATCGACCATGCGCGCACGCCCGTCCGGCCCGATGTGAGTCAAGTCGCTCATCGCTCGCTCAGCCGCGGCATGATCTCGACGAAATTGCACGGCCGGGTCGAGCGGTTGAGCTGCGGCCCGATGACCTTGGTCCAGCCATCGCGCACCGCCCCGTTCGATCCGGGCAGGCAGAACACGAAAGTGTGGTTGATAATCCCGGCACAAGCGCGCGACTGGAGGGTCGACAGGCCGATGCCGTCGTAACTGACGCGGTGCCAGACCGGAGCGAAGCCGTCGATCACCTTGTCGAACATCGGCTGCACCGCTTCGGGGGTGACGTCACGGCCGGTGAGGCCGGTCCCGCCGGTTGAAATGATCACGTCGACCTCCGGGTCGGCTGCCCAGCGCCGGATCGCCGCACGGATTGAGTCGATGTCGTCGGGCACGATCGCTTTGCCGGCCAGCTGGTGTCCGTCCGCTTCGACCGCGCCCGCCAGATACGCGCCCGAGCTGTCGCTTTCCGCGTCGCGCGTGTCGCTGATGGTCAGGACGGCGATGCCGACTCGCTGGTCATCCATCGCTGGCCGCCCATCGCTTGGCGTCGGTCTGATCGGCATCGCTGGCTTCAAGCCAGTGATCGCTGCCGTCGCGGCGTTCTTTCTTCCAGAACGGCGCTTCGGTCTTGAGCCGGTCGATCAGTTCATCGAGCGCGCGCATGGCCGCGCGCCGGTGCGGCGCAGCGGTAGCCGCGAACATGATCGGCTCGCCCGGACGCATCTTCCCATAGCGATGGATCACGCTCGCCGCCGACAAGCGGTGCCGAATGATCAAGGCGTCGACCAGCCGGGTGATTTCGGCCTCGGTAAAGCCCGGATAATGGTCGAGCGTCAGCGTCTCGACGCCGCCAGCGCCGCGAACGATGCCGACGAAGCTCATCACCGCGCCTTCGCCGGCCCCGGCGATGAATGTCGCCAGTGCTTCCGCCGGGTCGAATGGTGCTTCGAGTACTCGGATCATCCGCCGCTCATCGGTGGCAAAAAGGCGATTTCATCATCCTGGCTGATTGGCACCGTGCCGTGAACCAGGGTTTGATTGACCGCCAATTTCACTTTGGGATCATTAAGTTCGGGCCATTCGACGCCGAGATGCGCCCGCAACGCCGCGCTGTCGGAAATCGACGGCGGAATGGTCGAACCGTCGATGGTGAGGTGCGACAAGCGGCCGAGCATAAGCAGTCGCATCGCTCAGCCGCCGGTCGCCGCCATCGTCCGCGCGACCGCCGGAGCAGTGTGCGGTCCGATGTGGAAGTCGTGTGATTTTGGCTTGATCGCGATAAGGCCGGCGATTTCCTGCTCAAGTCGTTGATCGTCGGCATATCCCCGGATCGCGGCCTTGAGATCGACCGCGACTTCGCGCCCCAAGCAAGCGTGGAGTTTGCCGTCGGCGCTGACCCGGACCCGGTTGCAGCCTTCGCAAAACATGGCCGACAGCGGCGTGATGAAGCCCACCACGCCGCCCGTCGCGGTACGGGCATAGCGCGCTGGGCCGCCGGTTCGCAGCGCCAGGTCGGCTAGGCGCCAATGGGCCTCAATTCGCGCCCGCGCTTCAGGCATCGGCACATGCTGGAGGACGCGGTCGATGCCGACGTCGCCCATCGGCATGACCTCGATCAAGGTGACCGCCATGCCGCGCCCGTGGGCCCAGCCAATCAGGTCGGGGAGATGATCGAGATTGTCCTCGCGCAGCACAACGGTGTTGATCTTGACCGCCAGCCCGGCGGCTTGCGCCGCTTCGATGCCATCCAGCGTCTTGGCGATGTCGCCGCCGCGCGTGATCCGCCGATAGCTGTCCGGATCGAGGTGATCGAGCGAGACGTTGATCCGCCGAATGCCGGCTCGCGCCAGGGCTTCGGCATGGCCGGCCAGCTGGCTGCCGTTGGTTGTCAGGACGAGTTCGTCCAGCGCGCCGCTTCGTAAGTGGCGGCCAAGCGCTTTGATCAGGTCGATCGCGCCTTTACGCACCAGCGGTTCGCCGCCGGTTAGCCTGAGCTTGCGCACACCGAAGCGAATAAAGCAGCTGGCGACCCGATCGAGCTCGTCGAGCGTCAGCAGATCCCCGCGCGGCATGAACCGCGTCCGCTCAGGCATGCAATAGGTGCAGCGCAGGTCGCAGCGATCCGTCAGCGACAAGCGCAGATAAGTGATCGCACGGCCGAACGAGTCCCGCATCGTCATCGACTAGCCCATTCGCCAGGAAAGCGCAGCCCGAGCCGCACCGCGACATAGAGGATCAGCAAGCCGGTCAGCACGCGAAGGTAGCTATCCTTAAGCTTCATGCTGCCGAGGTTGGAACCGATCAGCCCGCCCAGCGCGACCGCCGGGAACAGCGGCCAGTGTGCGGACAGCGTTTGCTCGGTTGCAGCTACGCCACTCTTCATCGTCTGGCCGATCAGGCCGCCGATCGAATTGACCAGGATGAACAAGGCGCAGGTCCCGGCGATAGTCTTGGCGGTCGCCCAACGGCGCAGATAGAGCACCGGCGACAAATAGATGCCTCCACCAATCCCGGTGATTCCGGCTAGCAGGCCGAACGCCGCGCCGCTGACCATGTCCAAGGGCCGCGATGTTGCCTGGCTGCTATTCACCTCGCGCCGCCACAGCGGCTGCCACAGCAGCAGCAGTCCCGATACAGCCAGCGCCAGCGCAAGTAGGCCGACGAACAGCCAAGCAGGCACTGGTAAATATCCGCCGAGCCAGGCGAACGGCACAGACAGTATCACCAACGACCCAAACCGCCGCCACTCGACATGGCCGTTCCTGACAAAACGCCAACTGCCGATCGCCACCACCAGAATGTTGCAGCTGAGCGCGATGACCGGAACCGTCGAAAGGTCGGCGGCGCCGAGCACCAGCAACGCGTTATAAGTCGACCCTCCCCCAAATCCGACCGAGGAATAGAGCAGGGCAGTAATGAAAAAGGCGAGCGCCAAGGCGGTAATGGTCACCTAAATGCCCGCATACCATTGGTAACCAGCGCGATCTTCCCACATCCCGCCCTTGCCGCCGAACAGATCGTCGAGGCGGGCGCGCGCTTCGATCCGCATCACGAACTTGGCGTGCTTGTAGCCAAGCTGCCGTTCGACCCGCAGGCGAATCGGCGCGCCGTTCATCACCGGCAGCGGCCGGCCGTTGAGTCGATGGGCAAGGATGGTTTGCGGATGGAAGGCATCGTTGAGGTCGATTGATTCATAATAGGGCCGCCCGCCTTCTTCGTCGGCGCAATAGAAAACAATGTACCGCGCCTGGTCGCTGAGCCGCGCCGCGCGCAGCACATGGCCAAGCTGCGGGCCGGTCCATTGGCCGATAGCGCTCCATCCCTCGACGCAGTCGTGGCGTGTGATCTGGGTGCGTTGTGGCAGCGACCGAAGCGCGTCGAGCGACAGGTCGAGCGGCCTTGCTACCAGCCCGTCGACCCGCATCCGCCAATTGGCGAAGCCGCTGGCGAGATGCTGTTGATATTGCAGCGTTTGCGGCATCCTCGCGCCGTTGGCACGGAAGATTGGGGAAATCTGGCCGGCATCGAACTCGGTCGCCAGCGCCTGGCCGCCGATCAAGCGGTGGGTGCGGTAACTGGCATCTTCGCCCAGCGACAGGATTGAGCGCACCGTCGGCGACGCGTTGATCCGGTCGCATCCGGCCAGCATCAAACCGGCGGCGCTTGCCCCCATGCCGGCGATCAGGCGGCGACGGGCGGGATCAGACGGCAGGTTCGGCATCGTCGCTCTCCTCAATTATTGGCCGGTCTGGCTTGATCGCGTAGCGGCCGGTGATCATGGATCGCACTTCGTTGATCGGGCCGGCGAGAATGACCATTGCGACGTGGACCAGGAAGAAGCCCAGCAGCAGCCACATAACAATGAAATGGATCGATCGCGCCGACGCCCGCCCGCCAAACAGCTCAACCAGGCCGCCGGCAAAGGCATTGGTCCCGGGCGACATCGACAGCCCGGTCAGCACCATCAGCGGCAACAGGATCAGCAGGACCAGGCCGTACGACATTTTCTGCAGGATATTGTAGCGCGTGGCCGCCACCCCGGTCGGGAAGCGCAGCCGGGCATGGTCCTTGATATCCTGCCACACATGCGCCGGCTTCACTTCGTCGGCGGTCGGCGCAATCTCATCCTGGATGTGCCGATTCCACAGGCTGATCAGCAAATAAGCGAACAGCCCGACAGCCAGCACCCAGGCGAAGAATAGATGCCAAAGCCGAGAATCCGCGAGATTGTAGCGCGACGGGATCGTCGCCCAGCCGGGAAATGCCCGGGTGTTGATGACTCCAGCCTTGTCGCGCCAGACTCCGAGGACTCCGGTCGTTTCGACGGTCGCTGATCCGATCCGCAAATGGCCCTTCTGGTCCTTGGCGCTGATCTCGAGCCAGGGATGATCGAAATTGGCGCCATACTGCCCCCAATAGAGCCGCGGATGGGCGTTGAAGATCATCATCCCGCTCATCACCATGATGAAGAAAGCGACGACGTTGACCCAATGCCACAGCCGCGTCGACAGGCGATGGCGGAAGATGATGCGGCGCTTTAGCGGGAAGTTCTCGAGGTCATCCACCGGCGCGGTCAAGTTCGAGTCCTCGCCATGGAGCGTGGCCATCGTTGATCCTTTCTGCCCGCGCTTTTGGGCGGCTGGTCGCAGGTTAGGATTATCGCGGTCTCTCCCGTTGCGGAAGCATTCATTGCTGGCCCGAAGGCCAGTGGAAAGGCGATGGTGCGAAACGCAGTCACTCGCCGATACCGACCATGCCGAGATAAGCATCGGGGCGCGGCCCTAGGTCCCAGCGAAAGCGGCGCTGTGCCTCGGTGATGGTGAGGTCGTTCACCGAGGCTTCGCGACGGCGCATCAAGCCATTGGCGGCGAACTCCCACTGCTCATTGCCGTAGCAACGATACCATTGTCCGGCGGACCGGCATTCGTATTGGAAGCGCACCGCGATCCGGTTGTCGGTGAAGGCCCAGAGATCCTTGACGAGGCGATATTCTTCTTCCCGGATCCACTTCTCGGTGAGCAGCGCGACGATTGCGGCGCGGCCGGTGAGGAACGTGTCGCGGTTCCGCCATTCGCTGTCGATGGTGTAAGCGAGCGCGACGCGGGCCGGATCGCGACTGTTCCAGGCGTCCTCTGCCGCTCGGACCTTGAGCAGCGCGGATTCGCGGGTGAACGGGGGCAACGGCGCCCGGGGAATCTCGGTGTCGGTCATGATGTAGAATCTCTTTTGGTGAGAGCGGCACGGAGCACTTCATTCTCGGCCTCGAGCTCAGCCACGCGATGGGTGAGCGGCGCACTCGCCGCAGCGATTTCCGCCTCGGTGAAGCGCGGCGTGATGTGCTGCGGGCAGTTCCAGTCGAATGCCTCGAGTTGAAGCACGAACGCGCGCTCGACGACGCCGCGATAGTCTGGAAGCGCGAGGCGTTCCGCGAGTGCGGGGTCGGCTGCCAGATCGCGCGCTTCGATCCGGCCGTAGAGCTTCAGTCGCCGGCGGCGCGGATAGTCCATAAGGATCAGCGCCACGCGGTTCTCTGCGGCGACGTTACCCAAAGTGATGTATTGGCGATTGCCGCGGAAATCGGGGAAGGCGAGGGTCGTCTCGTCGATCAACTTGATGAACCCCGGCGGGCCGCCGCGATGCTGGACATAGGGCCAGCCATTCTCGGACACGCACGCCATGTAAAAACTGTCGCGCGCGGCGATGAACGCGCCTTCGGTATCGCTAAACCGGTTAGAGGGCCGCTTGGCGACAACCTTGTCGTACATGCCGGCGCTGCCGTTCGCGGTCTGAGCGGCGAGCACGCTTGGTGTCGTTGCGATGTCGAGAAAACCGTTGGACATGGCTGCGTTCCGCGGAAAAGGGGGCCGTCGGCGAGCGGGGGGAGAGCCCGCCGACGGCGAGGGTCGTCAGGCGGCTTGCGCGGCCAGCACGACGGGGAAGTCGATGTCGGTTTCGGCGACATTGTTGATGTAGTTGGTGAGAACGTTAAGGGCGACGCTTGCCACGATCTCAATCACCTGAGCTTCGCTGAAGCCGGCCAGCCGGACCTCGGCGATGTCGGCATCGCTGACGCGGCCGCGGGCATCGAGCACTTTGCGGGCGAAGACGATCGCCGCGTCGGCCTTGGCGTCGCCCGAATGGCCGGCGCGGTTGAGGGCAATTTCGGTGTCGTCGATCTTAGCCAGGTTGAGGCCCAGATAGGTGTGCGCCGACAAGCAATAGTCGCAGCCATTCGCCTGGGCGATGGCGAGCGCGATCCGTTCGCGGGTCTTGGCGTCGAGCGTGCGGCCGAGTGCGCCGTTGAGGCCGAGATAGCCTTCGAGCGCGGCGGCGCTGGAGCCGATCAGGCGGAACATGTTGGGGACGACACCCAGCATCTTCTCGACCGCGTCGAGCAAAGGCGCCGACTTGTCGAGTGTATCTTCGCGGGCGGGGATGGTCAGGCGGGACATGGGCTTCTCCGGGGGGCGGGCCGCTGGATGCTGCCTGCCCATTGAAGATGCGTCATTCGTCCAAACGTGATAATCCGATCATGTTACACTTCACTCATGCGAAGATCGGGATAATCATGGACCGGCTGGAGATGTTGCGAACCTTCGTCGCGGTCGCCGATCATGCGAGCTTTGCGGAGGCGGCGCGGCGAATGCGCGTCTCTCCCACTGCCGCCAGCCGTGCGGTAGCTGCCCTGGAGCAATCGCTCGGCACCGCGCTGCTGCGGCGCACGACGCGGTCGGTGCGGTTGACGGGGGAGGGCGCGCTCTATCTCGAGCGCTGCCGCATCGCGCTCGCCGAGCTCGACGATGCCGCACTGGCGCTTCGCGGTGACGGAGCGACGCCGGGCGGGACGCTGGTCGTCACTGCGCCGGTGACCTTTGGGCGAA
>JBDSNQ010000195.1:0-6279 GCA_039915275.1 Sphingomicrobium sp. | reverse complement strand
TGCGTAACCGACACTTCGGAATCCTTGGCGCCGTGAATGATCAGGACCGGTTTACCGATGCGGTCGGCCCATTGCACAGCGGAGCGTCGCTTAACGATCGCGGAGCGCTGACTATTCAGGTCGGGCCAGATGGCCTCGCCGGCTTTTGCCCAGCGTGGATCCTGCAGCATCGCATCGAGGTCGGTAAAGGCGCCGACAACGGCAGCCGCTTTGGCCGGAAAGCCGTCGCGCAGCGCCTGGTAGACCATCATTCCGCCCCTTGATTCACCGTAAAGGTAGAGGTGGCTGGTGTCGGCCATCTTCATCCTTTTGATGACCGGCAGCAGGTTGAAAAGGTCGTCGAGTTCGGCGCCTCCAAGCTCATCGCGGCCGGCCGCCCCGCCGCTTCCGCGGTACATCGGCGCAACCACCAGATAGCCCTTGCGCGCCAGGCGATTGGCCATCGTCACCAACTCTCCGGAAAAGGTCGGCCAGGTCCAGCTGCCGCGATTGAAGATGATTACCGGGAGGTTCCGCAAGCCCGAGCGCGGGCGATAGACATAGGCGTAAACGGTCAGACCGTCGCTGGCGTAACTGATCTTCTCCATGACGAACCGCCGATCGGCGACCGCCGCCCGATACTCGGTTGGACTAGCGTAATCGTCGATCCCGCGGATCGTGTCATAGGCCGGGAAATTGACGCTTTCGGTTCGGCCCGCAGCAGCGGCCGGGGCCGCCATCAGCAGGCAGGCCAATGACGCCATCATCAAGAACAGCTTCGGCATCGATATCCCCCACATTCGGTGTTTTGCTGTCCTAATACACTAAAGTGGAACTGCCAAGCTGGATCGTCTCAGTTTTCCACACGTCGTCCCAACTGTCGCTCTGTCGGCTCCCCTCACCCCGTTGCCGAAACGTCCAGCTCTTCCAGACGTTTAGACCGTCAGGCAACCCCCAATGAGAAGAGCATCCCGATGACCAAGACCCAGACTGTTCGCAGAGCCAACCGCAAGAGCACGACCAGCGGCAGCTTCGGCGGCGTGATGGACATGGCGCGCGAGCGTCCGATTGCCGCCGCGGCAGCGGCTGCCGGAGCAGCGGCGGCGGGCGTGTTCCTATGGTCGAAGCGGGCCCAGATCAGCGACCAGCTCAGTCAATTAAGCGACCAGGTCGGCGAGTGGACCGATAGTATGAGCGAGCGCGCCAGCGCGAAACTCGAGACCCTCGGCAGCGATGCATCCCGCACCGCGACCAGCGCCCCGACACGCCGCACCCGCGCCACGACCAGTGGCCGTCGACCTAACGCCGGCAACGGCAGTGCCTTGCACGCCAGCACCAATGAGAGCCCGGTCGCCTAGGCGATCGCAATATCCGGACACCAAAGGGGCGCCCCGCGGCGCCCCTTTTTTGCGACCGCGCAATCGATCATTGTTCACGATCTCCGAATGGCCGCAATGGCCAGAAAGCGGCTGACATCAATTGGGGATCGCCTTCATCGCCTCGGCAAACGGACGCATCGGCAGGCCATGGGCCTTGCAGAAGCGGTAGGTGCCGAACCGCTTGACCTCGCGCGCGGTGTTATCGGCGTCGGGCACCATGCGGACCTTCTCGATATGATCGATCAGCTGGCCAGCCTGCAAATCCATGAACTCGGCTCGGCCGAGCAGCACATCGAGTCGCTCGAGCAAAGTGTAGCGAACCATCGGGTCGAGCTGGACCGGGCGGCTGAGCGTTTGCAGCGACATGAAATTTTCCGTGTTTTTCACGGCTTCGTCCTGGACGGTCGCGGCTTGCATGTAATGATCGTTCAGTTCGCCTCGGAGCGCGGGGTCGAAGCGCGGTGCGACGCCGTCTGAAATTGCCGCCTTCCACGCCCCGTCCGCATAGTCCTTGGACGGCATCCTTAAGACAAAATGGGCGATTGCGTCGTCTGAATAAACCGGCGCCGGTTCAAGCCGGCTGCCGCTGCGCTCGATCCTTTGCCGCAATTGGTCGATCTGCGCGATGACACAAGGTTTGACCGTGCGCCATTCGACCGACCAGCTGTAGTGCTTGGCCAGCTCGTCGCGGATCGCCGCTCTCGATTGGTCAACCTTGGCGCGCCAACTCCGCTCCTCGGCCCATTGCTGCGCGGCGAGGGCTATCAAGACGCCGAGGGTAACGATCCCCAATTCCCAGATCATGGCGAGCCAACCGTGCGGCGGTCCGAGCTTCAACATCCGAAACATCCCACCCCCCGTCGCGTGAAGCCCCGCGCGCTATACCCCTGAATGTCTGCAACAGGTCGCATGCCGACACTCAAGCGGCGATATAGCCTCCGTCGACCATGTAGATCGAGCCGTTGCAGTAAGACGATGCGTCGCTGGCGAGGAAGGCGAGCAGATGCGCGACTTCCTCGTCGGTGCCATAGCGGCGCATGGCAATGGTGGCTTCGACCCCGGAGCGCAGGGCGGCGGGATCGTCCGGCGCCAATTGATTCTGCAGCGAATCCATCATGCGGTTGTCGATCGGGCCGGGCCCGACCGCATTGACGCGGATGTTCGACGGGCCAAGCTCCAGCGCGGCAGTTTTGACGAGGCCGTACACCGCATGCTTGCTGGCAATGTAGGGCGCCATGGCCGGAAAGCCGATCATCCCGGCGATCGACGACAAAGCGACAATCGAACCGCCGCCGCGCGCCTTCAATGGCGCCACGCAATGCTTCATCGCCAGCCAGACGCCGGTGACGTTGGTCCGCATCGTGTCTTCGAATTCTGCGACCGACAGCGCCTCGATCGGCTTGAGCACGCCCTCGGTGCCAGCATTGGCGATGAGGATGTCGAGACCCCCAAAGCGATCGACCGTGGCGGCGACCGCGGCCGCCATCCCGGCTTCATCAGCGGCGTCGGAAATGCTGCCCGCGACTTCGCCGTGGGATTCGAGCCGGGCCTTGCTAGCGGCTAGCTTGTCGGCGGAGCGGGCGACCAACATCACCTTGGCGCCGAGCTCGAGGAAGAGCTTCGCGGTTGCTTCGCCGATGCCGCCGGTCGCTCCGGTGATGATCGCCACTTTGCCGTCGAGCCGGCGCTTGTCGGTCACATTGCTCATCTTTTGCCTCCCCCCTGGAAGATTGAGAAAGCCACGATGTGCGACCACCAAGCCGCGGCCCTAGCACGGCATGATCGCAAAAATACGATACAATCCCCAAGGTCTGGAAGCTTTGGTGGCAAGCAGCCTTAAATTAGACGCTGCGGCGGCCGATCCCCGTGTTATGCTCGGCGCCGGCACGGAGGCGCGCATGACCGGCATAACTGGCAAGTTTCACGTCGAACATAATGTCCACGGCGCGAGGGTCCTGGCCCGCTCGCTGCAAATCAGCGGCGACTGCGTCGAAGACGATGACATCGATGCCGCGATCCGCATGCTCAAGGACGATCTCGACGCCTGCGCGAAAGAGATGAAGCGCCTGGTCAAGGTCAACCGCAGCGGCGCATTGTTCGAAGGCTGGCCAACCGACGCTTGAAATCGTCAGCGGATAGATCACGAACCAAGTCGCCAATCACATGCGGCAAGCCGGGGGAGCGGGGAATTTGTTTACGCGACGCCGGAGCCTGGCCTGGGCCCTTGCACTGACCATATCGGCAGCGCCCGGCACTGGCGTCAGTGCCGATCCGGCCTACAAATTGCGCAAGCCAACCCCGGCCCCGCCAATCGTCATGCCGGCGCTGCCGCCAGCGGTGATCGACAATTCGCTCAACATTGGCGGCGACGACATCAACGCCCGCAAGATCAGTACGCGGATGACCGTCGAAGTCCGGATCAACGGTCGCGGCCCCTACCAATTCCTGGTCGACAGCGGCGCGGATACTTCGGTCGTCGGGGTGCGCATCGCGCGCGACCTCATGCTGCCACGCGGCCAGCCCGCCAACCTGCACGGCATGACCGCCAGCAGCCTCGTCGATCGCGTCAAGATCGACCAGCTGACCCTTGGCCAAAGCACGATCCGGGACATTGAGGTGCCGGCGTTGCAGGAGCGCGACCTCGGCGGCGAAGGCATGATCGGCATCGACGCGCTGGTCCAGCAGCGCCTGATGATGGATTTCGAAAAACGCGTGATCAAGGTTGAAGACGCGCGAACGCCCGCGAAATGGCTCGACGGGGAGATTGTGGTGACGGCCCGGCGACGGCGCGGCCAGTTGATCCTCACCCAGGTGCGCGCCGCCGGCCTACCAATCGAGGCGGTGATCGACACCGGTTCGGAAATCACCATCGGCAATGTCGCGCTCCGCGATCGCCTGATCCGCGGCAATCGGGACAAGTTCACGACGCTCCCCGTCATCGGTGTCACGGGCGTGACGATGAATGTCCAAATCGCCCGCGTTGGCGAGCTTCGCCTGGGTTCGGTGACGCTGCGCGACGTCCCCATCGCCTTCGCCGACGTGCCGCCGTTCAGCATGTTCGGCCTGGCGAAGGAGCCGGCCTTGCTGCTCGGGACCGACCTGATGGAGAAGTTTCGCCGCGTGTCGCTCGATTTTCGGGCGCGCAAGGTTCGCTTTCAATTGCGGCGATGCGGCTCGACCGGGATCTTCATCAGCACCGAATCCTCTTATTTCACCCGCCTGTCCTCGGGCGATAATGGCGAAGTGTGCAAACGCTAAATGGGGACTGGCACTTGCCCAATTGCCGTCCGGCCGGTCGCGTGATGTTTTATGTCCGAAATGGATGTGACCTGACCGTTGCGCGCGATCGCTATGGGATTGTGGCCGCAGCTGCGCTAGGCGTCCGTCATGCATCCACTCCGCGCTAGCCTGGTCGCCGCCGCGACCGCGTCCATCCTGTCCTCGCCAGCAGCAGCAGCGACAGCCGAGCCGATCAAACCACTAAGCTTTTTCGAAGGGCGGACGGAGGGTTCCGGCACCATCAAATTGTTCATGAAAAAGCCATACCGGAGCCGCAGTATCGGGCGCGGTGTGATCGAGCCTGATGGGAGCCTGGTTCTGGTCCAGAGGGTCGAGGATGACGGCAAGCCGCCGCGCGTTCGACGCTGGCTGATCCGGCAGACCGGTCCCGGCCACTATTCCGGCACCATGTCCGAAGCCGCCGGGCCGGTGACCATCGATGAAGTCGGCGGGAATTACCGCTTCCGCTTCACCATGAAGGGCCATTTCGCGGTCGAGCAATGGCTATTCCCTTTGCCCGGCGGAATGGCGGCGCGCAACAGCATGAAAGTTCGCCGGTTCGGCATGACCGTCGGAACCTCGGACGGAACGATTCGCAAACTCGCTGGAAGCTGATCGCGGCTCCTGACTTCGGATAAACCGCGTAAATTCAAATAGTTAAACGATAAGTGCAGCTGTGGTTCAGCTGCGCGCGACGAACCGATGGTTGGGCGCGACGAGCTTCGGCCCGCGCGGGCGCGCCGGGCGTTAATACTCATGAGAAGGCTCTCAATCACCTGAAAGGAGATTGGCCATGACTATGATGATGAAAATCCTCGCCAGCGGAGCGGGCCTTGCGGCGCTTGCCTCGGCGGCCCCGGCGACTGCGCAATATGCGTATCCGAACGCCTATGCCAACCAATATGGCAACCCGTACGGAAACCAGTACGGCAGCCAGTACGGCAGCCAGTACGGCTATGCGAACAATTATGGCTACAACAACAATATGACCACGATGGCCGCGCAGCGATGCTCGGCCGCGGTGCAGAACCGCCTGTACCAGAGGTCGGGGTCCGGCCTTGGCGGTATCGTCGGCGCGCTGCTTGGCGCCAATGCCAGCCGCGGCGGACGCGTGCTGAGCATCACCCAGGCGACGCCGCGCGGCAATTATGTCCGTGTTCGCGGGCTTGCGACCAGCGGGCGTTCGGCCGGCTACGGGCAGTATGGCGTCGGCGCTTATGGTGCGGCCGGCTATGCCTACCAGCCCGACCTGTCGTTCCGCTGCGACGTCGATTATCGCGGCCAGGTCCGCAACGTCGACATCAATCGCCGCTAAGCGACGGTCGATTTGAACAAGGGAAGCGCCGGGTCACTCCGGCGCTTCTTTGTTATGAGCCAGCCCACGGTTCGCCTTCGGGCGCGCCGCGGTCCAGCTTGTCGGGCAGCCGGTCCCCGTTGGGCGTGAATTCGAGGCTGACCGAATTGATGCAATAGCGCTCTCCGGTCGGCGGCGGCCCATCTGGAAAAACATGACCATGATGCGATCCACAGCGGGCGCAGACGATCTCGTCGCGGACCATGCCGTAGCTGGTGTCGCGGATATTGCGCAGGTGGTCGTCCGAGAATGGCGACGTGAAGCTCGGCCAGCCGGTGCCGCTCTCGA
>JBDSNQ010000155.1:0-11644 GCA_039915275.1 Sphingomicrobium sp. | reverse complement strand
CGCGCCGCTGGCGAAACTCGGATTGACGGGCGTGCGCCTCAAATTCGACGGTCAATTGCAGAGCACGCGCGTGCACGACCCGATTTCCAACAGCATTCGCAATTTCAGCGATTATTATCCGGATTGGAATTGGAACGTCGAGCTGCGCCGCGACGCCGGCGCTTTCTCTTATGGCTTTGCGGTCAATGACCGGGATCGCTTCACCTTCTTCCGCGCCGATGAAACCGACAGCAATTGGAACGGCGGCGTTTATGGCACCACCTTTGTCGAATATCGGCCGGGGCCGCGCACCTCGATCACCTTTGACGTCGACAATCTGTTCGACACCGAGGCGCGGCGCGAGCGAGTTTTCTTCGCTCCGAACCGCTCGAACCCCGACCCATATCGGCAAGAGATCCGGCTGCGTAACCGCCACGTTAACTTCGGGATCACCTTAAAACAGACCCTGGGCGGCGGCGGGGTGGCGAAGCCCAACTGAGGTCGCTAAGAAGCCCGCGATTTCATTGACCGCGGGGACATATCAAGTGGGCGAGCCTGCCATCCTTCCGTTCGATTGGGCGGATCCGTTCGACCTCGAGCATCAGCTCAGCGACGAAGAGCGGATGGTCCGCGACACCGCCGAGGGCTACGCCCAGGCCAAGCTCCAGCCGCGCGTCACCGACGCTTATATGGACGAGCATTTCGACCGCGCCATCCTCAGCGAAATGGGCGAGCTCGGCTTGCTCGGCGCGACCATCCCGCCCGAATATGGCGGCGCTGGCCTCGGCTACGTCAGCTACGGCCTGATCGCCCGCGCGGTCGAGCGGGTCGACAGCGGATATCGATCGGCGATGTCGGTCCAGTCGAGCCTCGTGATGCACCCGATCTTCGCTTACGGCAGCGAGGAGCAGCGCAAGAAATATCTCCCCGGCCTGGCTTCGGGCGAGCTGGTCGGCTGCTTCGGCCTGACCGAGCCCGACGCCGGCTCCGACCCCGGCGGGATGCGCACCCGCGCCCAGAAGGTCCAGGGCGGCTACGTCCTCTCCGGCTCCAAGATGTGGATCACCAATTCGCCGATCGCCGACGTGTTCGTGGTGTGGGCCAAGTCCGACGCCCACGGCGGCAAGATCCGCGGTTTCGTCCTCGAAAAAGGCATGAAGGGCCTGACCGCGCCCAAGATCGGCATGAAGCTGTCGCTCCGCGCCTCGATCACCGGCGAAGTGGTGATGGACGAAGTCGAAGTCCCCGAGGATTCGCTGCTGCCCAATGTCGAGGGCCTCAAAGGCCCGTTCGGTTGCCTCAATCGCGCCCGCTATGGCATTGGCTGGGGCAGCATGGGCGCGGCCGAGGCCTGCTACGCCGCCGCCCGCCAATACACCCTCGACCGCCACCAATTCGGCCGGCCCCTCGCTTCCAACCAATTGGTCCAGTTGAAGCTCGCCAACATGGCGACCGAAATCACCCTCGGCCTCCAGGCGGCCCTGCGCGTCGGCCGCCGCCTCGAAGCCGGCGAACTCATCCCCGAGACCATCAGCCTGATCAAGCGCAACAATTGCGGCAAGGCGCTCGATATCGCGCGGATCGCCCGCGACATGCACGGCGGCAATGGCATCAGCGCCGAATTCCACGTCATGCGCCACGCCGCCAACCTCGAGACGGTCAACACCTACGAAGGCACCCACGACGTCCACGCGCTGATCATCGGCCGCGCCATCACCGGTATTTCGGCCTTTTGAGTAGCCGGGCGCCGACTAGGCGGACCCACTTCGGTCAAAGCTCATTCCTGAGGCCAATCCAGGCCTCCTGACCAGGCCCCTCTCATGAGGGAGATCGGAACAACAGAATTTTGCGCTGCATCGTTTGCCGCAGTCGAAAAAAGGGCATGATGCTATCGATCGTGGCCGTCGCATGGGCAACGCTCATCGCAAATGGTTGTCCGGCACAGGGGCAACCGGTCGGCTCGAACGGCAATGCGGCTGCCGCCCAAACCATGCCGCCAATTGCCGATATGGCGGAACCGCCCTCGCCCGCCGCGACGCCGCCCGCCAAATGTCCGATCGGCCAGCAACTCGATCCGGCAATGGCGATGTGTATGACCACGCCCGCCAAGCCCAAACCGGCCGCGACGATCCGGATCAATCAGTTCCTGGCTCATTCCGCGACATCCGGCCCGCGCGGCCATGAGCGCGTGACCGGCCCCGGCGCGTGGATGCTGGCAGTCGAAAAGGACCTGTCGCCGCGCAACACTCTGCATGTGAGCGTGATGGGGTCGCTCGAACAGCTTACGGTCGGGAGCATCGGCACGCCGCAACTGCTGCAAACCGAAAACCTCGATGCCATGCATTCCCACGATACGCTGATGGCGGTGGAATTCAGGGATACGATCAAGCTCGGCACGTCGAACAGCCAGGATTTGACAATCCTGTTCGCGCCGCGCGGAGGGGCCGCATTTGGGCCGGTGCCGTACATGCATCGCGATTCCGCCGAAGGAAATCCCGATGCGCCGCTCGGCCATAATATGCAGGACGGCTTTCACGACGTGTCGACCGTGTTTGGCTTGGCCTATCGGGTGAGGCGTACCACAATCGAGGCGACGGCATTTAGCGGCCATGACCTCAGCTGGCCCCTGCCCCTCCACCGGCCCGATTCCTTCGCCTTTCGCCTGTCCCATCGGATCGACGACCATGTGACCCTTGGCGGGTCCTATGCCGACGTGCTGACCCCGGACGACGCGGGCGGCGCGGAGCATGAAAAGTTCATTGCCGCCTGGCTTGCGACCAATCATCAAATCCAGGATTTGCGCCTGAGAACGTCCATTGTCTGGGGCCGAGCTCGCGCCGCGGCCAGTGGCTTGCAGAACAGCTTCCTCGCCGAAGCCGCGCTTCAGCGGGATGCCAACAATCTATTCGCCCGCGCCGAACTGCTTGAGGTGACGCCGGAGCAGTTGTCGCTCGTGCAAGCCGGAGACTCCGGCAATCCCCGATGGGTCGGAGCAATCACGCTGGGCTATGAGCGAGCCGTGTTGAATCAAGGGCCGTTTTCACTGTTCGCCGGCAACTCCATCACCAAGGACTTTGTGCCATCGGCGTTTGACGCGGAATATGGCCGTCGGCGCGGAGGAGTGAAAGTCTTTCTCAGGATGAAGATCGGTGGATTTACAGGCATGAGCGCAATGTAGCGGGCGGTGGTGGCGGCGGCTGGTAAGCTGCCTTAGCCGCGCTGCACAGGCCGACGGAAAAAGCCGATCGGCTCGTCGCGATAAGAGGCGTCGGGTAGGCGCTCGAAACCGAGCCGTTCGGCCAGTCGCATCGACGCTTCATTCTTGAGCGCGATGATCGCCGGGATCGATACTGGCGGCTGGGTGCGGTCGAACCAGTCGAGCGCCGCCAGGCAGGCCTCGGTGGCAAAGCCCTGGCCATGGGCGACCGGATTGAACACCCAGCCCATCTCCGGTTCGCCGGTGATATTGGGGTGCATGTCGCGCTGGAAGTCGAACAGGCCGACGTGGCCGATCAGGCGCCGGTCGGAGCGCCGCTCGACCGCCCACATGCCGATCCCGAGCAGCGCCCAGGAACCGGCGCCGGTGAGCATCTTGCGCCACGCATCTTCGCGGTCGTTGGGCTCGCCGCCGATGTGCCGCACGACATTGGGATCGGCCATCGTCGCGGCGAAGGCATCGAGGTCGTGGGCGCGAAAGTGGCGCAGGGTCAGCCGCTCGGTCTCAATCAACGGCGCCGTGAACAACGGGACATTGTCGCCGTGAATCCGGCCCGAGGAGAGACGCGGCCGGCGCTTGGCTGGCGCGGTCTCGCTGATCACTTCTTCCCGAGCGTCAATCCGCCAAAGCGCTTGTTGAAGCGTGCGACCTGGCCGCCGGTGTCGAGCATGCTCGACTTGCCGCCGGTCCATGCCGGATGGACGGATGGATCGATGTCGAGGTGAAGCGTGTCGCCTTCCTTGCCGTAGGTCGAGCGCGTGGCATAGGTCGTGCCGTCGGTCAGCTGGACATTGATCATATGATAATCGGGATGGATGCCGGACTTCATGTTGGGTTCCTGGATGTTTGGGGCCGCTGGTTTCCGACCAGCCGCCGATATCTGTCGCGCGCCACTAGCGAAAGCGGGCCAACTTGACAAGGCGCGGGGCCTGCTTCTAGCCCGGTCGCAGGACTAGGGTCCGGCGGTTACGGCCGCTGGCCAAGAAGGAAGCCGGTTCGAAACCGGCGCTGTGCCCGCAACTGTGAGGCGAGGCTTCCAGCCTCTCCCAGTCAGACACTTGCCTTGGTCCGTCGTTCGTTTCCCCGGCCGGGACCAGCCGATGGAACGTGGGCCAGGCGCGGCAACCACCGCGCACCCCTCTGTGACGGCATGTTCGTCAGGGCAAACAGAGGGATGAGCCATGGACTACACACCGATCGACAACCCGGACATCGTCGTCACCGCGGCGCGCGTTCCCGCGCCGGCCTCGGATAGCGCCGCCAGCGTCACCATCATCGACAAGAAGCGCATCGAGCGGCTGGGCGAGCCTTTGGTCCCGGCCCTGCTGCGGCTGGTGCCGTCGACCGCCGTCGCCACGTCGGGTCCGGCGGGGTCGCTGGCCGAGGTGCGCATTCGCGGCGCCGAGGCCAATCACACTCTGCTGTTCATCGACGGTATCCGCGCCAATGACCCCGCCGCCGGCAACGCCCCGCGCTTCGAGCTGCTCAACGCTGATCTGGTCTCGCGGATCGAGGTCGTGCGCGGGCCTCAGTCGGCGCTGTGGGGGTCGGAAGCGATCGGCGGTGTCATCGCGGTCGACGGCGACCCCGGTGAGGCGCCTTCCCTCTCGGCGGCGACCGAGGCCGGTTCGTTCGGCTTCCGCCGCGCGACCGCATCGGCTTCGGCGACACCCGGATCGGCCAAGGTCGCTGCTGCGGTCGGCTGGCAGCGGGCGGTCGGCATCGACATCTTTGGCGGCGGCGACCGCGACGGCTATCGCAACCTGTCGGGCCGGGCGCGGGTAAGCTGGGCGGTGACCCCCGCCTTCGAAATTGGTGCCTCCGGCTTTGCCTTGACGGGACGCAACCAGTTCGACGGCAGCGATCCGTTCACTTTCTTGCCCGCGCAAGACCTCGAAAGCACCAACCGGCTCGTCGCCGGGCAGCTATGGGCGCGGGCCGGCTCCCCAGCTTCTCCCTGGAGTGGCCATCTGTCGGCGTCGCGGCTCGGCTCGAACAAGGACAATTTCTTCGCCGGAGAGCCGATCAACCAGACCTCGGGCGGGCGGACAACCTTCGGCTGGCAGCTCGAGCATCGCTTCGCCACCGGCGGCGTCGAGCATCAGCTGATCGCCGCGCTCGACCATGAATCAGAGAGCTTCAAGGCCCGCGACACGGTCTATTTCGGCGCGAGTGCGCAAGACCGTTCACGCCAACACCAGTCGCTGACCGTCGAATGGCGCGCCAAGGCGGGGGCTTTGGTCGGCGATGTCGCGTTGCGCCACGACCGCTTCAACCGTTTCAAGGACGCCACGACCTTGCGCGTTTCGGGGCTGGCGAACCTAGGCAAGGGCCTGTCCGTAACCGCTTCCTACGGCGAGGGCATCGCGCAGCCGACATTCTTCGATTTGTACGGCTTCTTTCCCGGAAGTTTCTTAGGAAATCCGTCGCTTAAACCGGAAAGCTCACGCGGCGTGGAAGCATCGCTCCGCTACCGTTCCAATCATGCTCATGCACTTCTTTCAATTTACCACCAACGACTCAGCGACGAGATCGTCGATGTTTTCGGATCGCCTTCGACCACCATCAATCGCGCTCAAAAAAGCCACCGCTCAGGACTCGAAGCCGAAGTCGGCTGGCAATTCGGCGAAGCCCTTCGGTTGACCGCAAATTACGCTTACCTCAACGCCACCCAGCCCGGCGGCATATCCCAGGTCCGCGAAGTACGCCGCCCCAAGCACAGCGGATCGGTCGCGCTCGACGGTGCCAGGGGTCGCCTCAGCTACGGCGCCTCTCTCGCTTTCACGGGCACGCACGACGACGAGAATTTCGACGTCTACCCTTCGCAGATCGTCCATCTCCATTCCTACTGGCTTGGCGGGGCACGGATCGCTTATGCGGCGAGCGATCAGATCGAGCTGTTCGCCCGCGCCGCCAATGCCTTTGACGCGCGTTATCAGGACGTATTCGGCTACCGCACCGAAGGGAGGAGCCTCTATGCCGGCATCCGCCTTGCTGATCGGCGCTAGCATCGCCTCATTAAACCTGTGCACCGACGAGTATCTGCTGCTGCTTGCCCGCCGGGACGAGATCGCCAGCGTCAGTTTCCTGTCGCAGGATCCCGAGGAATCCCCGCTGTGGCGCATCGCGCGGCGCCATCCCGCCAATCGCGGCTCGATCGAGGATGTGCTGACTCTGCGACCGGACATCGTGCTGACCATGAGCGGCGGTGGACGGGCGACGCGCCTGCTAGCCCAGAGGCTGCGCATTCGCCCAGTCGAGATCAGGTCCGCGGCGACGCTCGAAGACGTCGCTTCCAACCTGCGAACCGTTGCTGCAGCGCTGGGCGAGCCGAAGCGGGCGCAGCCATGGCTCGACAGACTGGCGCAGATTCAACGAGCTAGCCCTGCAACCACCAAGGATGCGATGTGGTTGTCGGGCGGCGGCGCAACGCTGGCTGCGGGATCGGTCGGCACCCAGTGGCTGCGGCTGGCCGGGCTTGAGCAACGTGCCCTGCCCGGCGGACGCGCCAGCCTCGAGACGTTGCTGGTGCGGCCGCCCGCAGTCCTGGTCTGGAGCCAGTATCGCAGCGCGCAGGTGTCGAGCGGCATGCGCTGGCTCGATCATCCGATCGTCCGCGCGGCCAAGTCGCGCCGCTTGACCACGGACGGCCGCCCATGGACCTGCATGGGGCCACTGATGATCGGTGAGATCGAGCGCTTGCGGGGGGCCGCGCGGTGACCCGTACTGCGGTCCTCCTGATAGCGGCGCTGGTGCTGCTCATGATGTTGCACCTTGTCATGCCAGTAGCGCCGCTACTCGAGCTTCAGCGCACCGATCCCGACCTCGGCACGCTATTGGTCACGCAGATTCGCCTGCCTCGAACGCTGCTGGCGGCGGGCTATGGTGTGGTGCTCGGGATGACCGGCGCCGCGCTGCAGGCGATGTTCGCCAATCCGCTCGCCTCGCCCGACATCACCGGCAGCAGCAGCGGCGCAGCGCTGGGCGCGGTGATCGGCGCCTATTGGTTCGGGATCGTCGACCCGCTCGCGCTGGCCGCGTTCGGAGCCACAGGCGCGGGCCTGGCGTTGGCGGGACTGCTCCTGCTGGCCGGACGTCGGAGCGACACCGCAACACTGCTCCTCGCCGGAGTAGCAATTGCGCTCGCCGCTGGCGCCGCCACCAGCCTGCTGCTGGCGCTGGCCCCCTCTCCGTTCGCCTTTTACGACAGCTTCGAGTGGTTGATGGGCAGCTTCGTCGATCGCAGCCTGCCACAGGCCGCCGCGGCCCTGATCCCGGCTGGACTGGCGTGCGGTCTGCTCTTGACCCGCGCCCGGGCGCTAGACCTGATGGCGCTGGGCGAAGATGTCGCGGCGTCGCTTGGCTATCCGCCCCGCCGCGTCGGGCTGGAAGTCGTTGCTTTGTCCGCCATCGCGGTCGGGGCGTGCGTGTCGGTGTGCGGCGCGATCGGTTTTGTCGGCTTGATCGGCCCCTACGCGGCGCGGCGCATCAGCGGCGGGCATCCCGGTCAAGCGCTGGTTCCGGCGGCGCTAATCGGCGCGATCCTAGTCGTGGGCGCAGACCTTGCCGTCCGCTTCGCTCCCGCCGGGCGGATCATCCCGGTGGGCATAGTGACGACGGTTGTCGGCACACCCTTGTTCATCTGGCTGGTGGTCGGGATGCGCCGGAAACTGACGTCATGACGCCCCTCCTCAAGGCGCGCAGCGTGGAGCTCGACGACCGCTTGCAGCCCACCGACCTCAATGTTGAGGCCGGCACCCTGGTGGCGCTGATCGGTCCCAATGGCAGCGGCAAGACCAGCTTGCTGCGCGCCCTCGCGGCGGTTCAAATGACCGGCGGCGCGATGTCCATCGACGGCGAAGATGTGGCTTCCGCGCAGCCCGCGCGCCGCGCCCATTTGCTCGCTTTCCTGCCCGCGTCACGCGATCTGGTGTGGCCGATTCGGGTTCGTGAAGTGATTGCACTGGGACTGACGAGCGCCGACCCGGACCGGGTCGATCGGCTGCTCGACCTGCTCGAACTTCGTCCTTTCGCCGACCGGCCGGCGAACCAGCTCTCGACCGGGGAACGAGCACGGGTGCTACTCGCCCGGGCTCTGGCCCCGTCCCCGCGATTGTTACTGCTCGACGAGCCACTCTCGAACCTCGACCCTTATTGGGTGCTCAAGATCCTCGAATTGCTGCGTGAGACAGTGCGGGCGACCGGTTGCGCGGCGATCGTTTCGCTGCACGACATCGATCGCGTGGCGGCTTTCGACCGAGTGCTGCTAGCGGAGCGCGGGCGGATCATCGCCGACCGGCCGCCCAGGAAAATGCTGGCGAGTAACGACCTTGCGCGAAGTTTCCGGATTGAGCGGGGCGCCGGCGGCTGGAAGATCAGGCCGGAGGGTCCGCGATCATCGCCGTGAAATTTGCTTCTGCGACCACTTTGCCATCGACCAGCGCGCGGCCGGCAAACTTGCAGACGCTGGTCCGCTTCTGGACGAACTCGACCTCGAGCCGCAGCAGGCACCCAGGCTCGACCGGAGTGCGGAACTTCGCCCCTTCGATGGCCATGAAATAAACCAGCTTGCCGCTGTTCGCGAGGCCGAGCGATTCGACCGCGAGCACCCCCGCCGCCTGGGCCAGCGCTTCGACAATCAGCACGCCGGGCATGATCGGCCGCCCCGGGAAATGCCCCTGGAAGAACCCCTCGTTGATCGTGACCGCTTTGATGGCGACGATCGATTTGTCGATCTCAAGCGATTCGACCCGGTCGACCAGCAGCATCGGATAGCGATGCGGTAGCGCCGCCATCACCCGCCCGATATCGAGCGCGGTTAAGGCGGCGCCTGGCGCGGTGGCGTTCACCAGCCCCGGATCATCGGCCCTGGGGGGCGGCCTGAGCGGGGGCAATCGTCTGAACGCTGGTCAATCCGGCGTTGAGCGCGGCCAGAACATCGTTGGTGACGTCGAGCGAGGCGCTCGTCGCCAGCGTCGAATTGACCTCGACCATCAAATTGGCCCCGCGCCGTTGCATGACCTGCGTGTAGATCGGGCCCAGCTTGGCGCCGACCTGCTGCTGGATATAGGCCTGGTTGCGCTGGATCTGCTGCTCCTGGCGGGTGATTTCCTGCGACCCTGCCTGCTGCTTGGCCTGGAACGCCTGAATGCGTGCCTGGAGGGCCGCGTCGGGCGCCTTGCCAGCCAGAGTGGCAACCGCGGCCTGGAGCGTTTTGGCTTCGGCTTCGAGGGGTGCTGCCAAGGCCTTCTGACGCGTTTGAAGCGCGTTGACCTGGCTGGTCAGCGCCGCGTTCGCGCTCTTGCAGGCGGTGCATTGCGCCGTGACCTTGGTGAGATCGACGACGGCGACCGCTGCCGGCGGCACGCTTTGGGCAAATGCGGGAGCGGCAATTCCCACTAACGCGGCTGCGGTTGCGGCTTGAAGCAATTTCATTTTCATCAGAATTGGGTTCCTACGTTGAAGCTAAACAATTTTGTGTCGTCGCCCTTCTGCGAGAGCAGGGCTTTGGCAATATCGATACGGAACGGGCCAAATGGGGAGACCCAATTGACGCCAACGCCTATCGCCAGGCGGGGTCTAGGTGAATTGCCGAGAAACGTCTCCTTGATGCCAGGCGTGATGTTATAAAGCACGGGATCGCACGGACCGTCATTGGTAAGAATGCTGTCGCCCAAATCTTGGGTGCAAATGGCGCCCGTACCGGTTTTCAGCGTGCCGATTTGGACAATATTCGTCAGCTCCGGCTGGGTTAGCGACCAGACCGATCCGATGTCGATAAATGCCGACGGGCGCAATCCCAGGCTGCGGATCGAGGAGCTGACCGGGACTTCGAGCTCAAGCCGGCCCATGTAATAAGCGCGGCCACCAAGCGCATCGCTGGTTTGCTTGGTTGAAGTGTCCAGAGTTCCGTCAAGTTTATAGCTGTTGCGGACAATGCGCGGGCCGATGCCGCGGATATCGAAACCGCGCAATTGTGGCCCAAAGAATCGGTCGGTGATTCGGATCGCATCGCGGCCCGTTCCAGGCGCCTTGCTAAACGGCAAGATGTAACCGCCTTCGAGGTGGGCCGACACAACAAAGCCGGAGCGGACCTCCTTATACTTTGTCGCATCGAACCGGGTGCGCAAATATCTCACGTCCCCGCCAAGTCCTGCGAAATCCTGCGAAACCAGGATGCGTTGACCGCGGGTCGGGCGAAGGCCGTTGGTATCGTCGTGGAGCAAGGAGAGGCCCACCAGCGATGTCACGCGGCTGCCGATTTCGTCGCACAGATAGCGCCCGGCTTTGACCGGGTCGCACTGCAAGCCGAGGGGGCCGTTACCGTCAGGATCAGTGTAGAATGAGCTTTTGTTGAGTGTGATCTTGTCGACCACCAACGAGTAGCGGCCACCGAAGCTGATGAACTCCGTGACCGGAAACCCGAGCCGTAGCCCGGTACCGGTGCTCATTTGCGAGTAAGTCGTGTTGCGCTTGTTGTCGACGAAGTTGAAGCTGTTGTAGTCGCGCCGGTAGATTTCGCCGCCGAGCAGGATCTGCTTGTCGAACAGATAGGGTTCGACGAAGCCCAGCTGGATCGACCGCGAGTAGCGCGAATAGTTGATGCCGGCATTGAGCTCCTGGCCCTTGCCCATGAAGTTTCGCTGGGTGACCGACAGCTGCAGCACGAACCGTTCGAGACTGGAATAGCCCCCCGACAGCTGGAGTTCACCGGTGGACTTTTCCTCGACGTCGACGCCGAGCACGATCCGGTCGGGGGCCGAGCCTTCGGTCTGCTTGATTTCAAGCTTGTCCTGGAAGAAGCCGAGGCTTTGCAGGCGATCCTGTGAGCGCTTGACCTTGATGGCGCTGAACGCGTCACCTTCATTCAAGCGAAACTCGCGGCGGATAACCTTGTCGCGCGTGGTCGTATTGCCCTGGATATTGATCCGCTCGACATAGACGCGCGGTGTCTCGCCAACCCGGAACGTGATGTTCATCAGCCGCTTCTCGACGTCGCGGTCATAGGCCGGGTTGATATCGGCAAAGGCATAGCCGGAATTGCCCGCCAGCTCGGTCAGGTCTGTCACCGTATCTTCGACTGCTTTGGCGTCAAACCAGCTGCCGGGTTGCAGCTTGACCTGCCCCTTGATCTTTTCCGCGGTTAAATCGCGCAGCGCGCTTTCCGCATCAACGGTCCCGAACTTGTACCGCGGCCCCTCCTCGACGACGTAGGTGATGATGAAGTCGCGGCGATCCGGCGTAAGCTCGGCGAGCGCCGAGACGACGCGGAAATCGGCATAGCCCTGCGTCAAATAATAAGCGCGGAGCTTCTGCTGGTCGGCGGCCAGCCGGTCCGGATCATAACTGTCGTTGGACTTCATGAACCCGAGCGGCCCGCCCGCTACGCGCGTGTACATTTCCTTGCGCAGCCGGTCGTCGGGAAATTCGTTGTTGCCGATGATATTG
>JBDSNQ010000014.1:0-2879 GCA_039915275.1 Sphingomicrobium sp. | reverse complement strand
GTCGCAACTACCGTCGCAATGGAGTTCGCCGCGTCATGCAGGCCATTGAGGAAATCGAACGCCAACGCGATTGCGATCAGCCCGATCAGCAATGGCAGCGCGAGCTCGTGCATCAGGCGTGGTCGATGACGATGCCGTCGATTTCGTTGGCGACGTCCTCGAACGCGTCAACCACCCGCTCGAGATGCTTGAAAATCTCGCGCGCGACGATGAACCGGATGGTGCTAGTCTCGCCATATTCCTTAAAGGCTTTCTTGAGGCCGGCGGCGTGGATTTCGTCGGCCTTGCCTTCGAGGCTCACCAGGCGTTCGGTCAGCTCATGGATGCGGCCGCCGTTACGGCCGATGTCGCGCATCAGCGGCATCGCCTCGGCGGTCAACGCGGCCGATTCGACCGCCACCGCGACCATCTCTTTCATCTCGTCCTGGAGCTGGTGCAGCTCGTACAGGTCGATCGCCCGCGCCGCCGTCTGCATTTCATCGATGGCGTCGTCCATCGAGGCGATCAGGCTGGTGATCGCGCCGCGGTCGAACGGCGTCAGGAAGGTCCGCCGGACGGTCGTCAGCACCTCGCGGATGATGTCGTCGGCGTCATGCTCGCGATCGTTGATGATCTTGAGCTGATCCTTGGTCGAACTGTCGTCGTCCGACAGGCGCGACAGCGCGTCGGCGGCCGCAACCAGCGTCGCCGCATGGGCCTCGAACATGCCGAAGAAGTCGCCGGTCCTGGGAAGCAGGCGCTGAAACCATCCGAACATAAGGATCCCCCTGCCCAGGCGCGCCTGAGAGACGTGCGTTTAATGGGGATGCCGGCCCACGGCAACCGGCCTGCGTGAGTCGCCGCGACTCACGCCGACAAGCCTATTTCTTCGCTTTTTTCCTGGTCGGCGCCTTCGCCTTGGCCGGCGCCTTTGCAGTGGCGCGCGCCTTCGGCTTGCTCGCGGCCTTGGCCTTGGTCGCAGGCTTGGCCCTTTTTACCGGCTTGGCCTTGCTCGCCGGCTTGGCCTTGGTCACAGGCTTGGCTTTCTTCGCCGGCTTGGCCTTGCTCGCCGGCTTGGCTTTTTTCGCTGGCTTGCTCTTGGACTTGGCGGCGCGTTTGGCCTTGCCGCCTTTGACCTCGCCGCCGAGGGCCTCGATGCTGCGCTTGGCGATGTCGAGCGCGAGTTGCCAGAAGGCGTTGCCGCGATCGACCGCCTGCTTGCTCGCGGTCTCCAGTTCGGCGCCGACGACGGTGGCGATGGCGCGCGCTTTCTTCGGGTCGCGGATCGCGGCCGCCGCGGCCACCAGGCTGGCGGCGACGACTTCGGTCACCGCCGGATTTGACGCAAGCTTCGCCGCCTTCTTGCTGGCGCCCCGCACCGCCTTGCTCACCTTCGACTGCTTCTTGTTCTTGTCCTTGGCCACATTGCCCTCCATGTGAGGCGGGCCCCCGTACGGCAGTCCCGCGTTTGTAACTGTCATACCCGAGTCACACGATTCTGTTTGTATCGTAAGACAGAATTAGCCGAGTTCATGGCGGCCCACGAGTCAAGAGAAGCGATGGATAATCCGATCTCCGCCGCCATTCAAATGGCCGATCCACCCGCGTCGTCCGCGGCGGTGGCGGAGCCGCGTTATTTCAATCGCGAATTGAGCTGGCTGGCGTTCAACCGGCGCGTCCTCGAGGAGGCGTGCAACCCCGCGCACCCGTTGCTCGAGCGGGTCCGTTTCCTGTCGATCTCAGCCAGCAACCTCGATGAATTCTTCATGGTCCGGGTTGCCGGGCTCAAGGCCCATCAGGCGCTCGGCGTCGAGGAAAGGTCGGCGGACGGGCTGACCCCCGGGCAGCAGCTGTCGGCGATCACGGTGGAGGCGGATCGGCTGGTTACCAACCAGCACGAAGTGTGGGACGATTTCCAGGCCTTGCTGCGCGAAGCCGGGCTGGTGGTGGTGGCCGACGAGCCGCTCGACGAGGCGAGCGAGGCTTGGCTCGACAAATATTTCCGCGAGCAGATCTTTCCCTTGCTCACCCCGCAGGCGATCGACCCCGCCCACCCGTTTCCGTTCATTCCCAACCGTGGCTTTTCGCTGATCTTCGAAGTCCGCAAAGGCAAAGCGCAGCCGGTTCGCGAACTGCTCATGCTGCCGGTGGTCCTGCCGCGCTTCATCCGCATTCCCGGCGCGGAGGCGCGCTACATCGCGCTTGAAACACTGATCCGGCGCAAGACCGATTATCTCTTCCCGCGCTATCAAGTGCTGCGCGGCGGCGCCTTTCGGATCCTGCGCGACAGCGACATTGAGGTCGAGGAAGAAGCCGAGGATCTGGTGCGCTATTTCCGCACCGCTATCAAGCGCCGCCGGCGTGGCCGGGTCGTCCGGCTCGAGCTCGAACCGGACATGCCCGAAGGGCTCGTCCAGGTGGTCAAGGACGGCGTCGATGCCGGCAATGCGATCGTCTCCGAGACCCGCGGCTTCCTCGGCATGGCGGACCTTGCCGGGCTGGTCGAGGAAGACCGTCCCGACCTCAAATTTCCCCCGTTCGACCCGCGCTTCCCCGAGCGTATCCGCGAACATGGCGGCGATTGCTTCGCCGCCATCCGCGAAAAGGACTTCCTGGCCCATCACCCCTATGAAAGTTTCGAGGCGGTGGTCGAGTTCATCAGCCAAGCAGCGGCCGACCCCGATGTCGCGGCGATCAAGCAGACGCTGTACCGGGCGGGCAAGCAATCGGCGATCATCCGCGCGCTGATCGACGCCGCCGAAGCCGGCAAGTCTGTTACCGCGGTGGTCGAGTTGAAGGCCCGCTTCGACGAGGAGCAGAATCTGCTGTGGGCGAGCGCGCTCGAGCGCGTCGGAGTCCAGGTGGTCTACGGCTTTATCGACTGGAAGACCCATGCCAAG
>JBDSNQ010000205.1:0-3385 GCA_039915275.1 Sphingomicrobium sp. | reverse complement strand
CGCGCGACCGGCTGGCCCTGATCGGCCGCAACGGCGCCGGCAAGACGACGCTCCTCAAATGCATCGCCGGCCTGATCGAAACCGACGAGGGACGTCGGACGATCGTCCCCGGGACCAAGGTCGTGCTGCTTGAGCAGGACCCGCAAATAAGCGGGTTCGATAGCTTGTCTGATTGGGTGCTGCACGGTGCGGACGCGCCGTCTCCCCACGATGCGATGGCGATCGCCGACCAGCTCGGCGTCGATTTGGCGCGCCCGGTGGCGACGGCGAGCGGCGGCGAGCGGCGGCGGGCGGCGATTGCCCGGGCGCTGGGCCAGAAGCCCGACCTGCTGCTGCTCGACGAGCCGACCAACCACCTCGACCTCGCCGGGATCGACTGGCTCGAAAGCTGGCTGGGCCGTTTCAGCGGCGCGTTCATCGCCATCAGCCACGACCGCACGTTCCTGACCCGGCTGACCAAAAGCTGCCTGTGGCTCGACCGCGGCCAGCTGCGGCGGGCGGAAATCGGCTTCGGCGGGTTCGAGGTGTGGACCGAGGCGGTCTATGCCGAGGAAGCGCGGGCGGCGGACAAGCTCGACGCGAAGCTGAAGATCGAGCTCCACTGGCTGCAGCGCGGCGTGACCGCACGCCGCCGCCGCAACCAGGGGCGGCTGACCAAGCTCAACGCAATGCGCGAACAGCGCGCAGCGATGCTCGGCGCGGCCGGAACCGCCAAATTGGCGATCGGCCAGGACGACGTGCGGTCGAAGACCGTGATTGACGCGGAGAGTGTGTCGAAGAGCTTTGGTGACCGCCCGATCATCCGCGACTTCACGCTGCGGGTGCAGCGCGGCGACCGCATCGGCATCGTCGGCGCGAACGGCGCCGGCAAAACGACCTTGCTCAAGCTGCTCACCGGCGAATTGCAGCCCGACAGCGGCAAAGTGACCCAGGCCAAGTCCCTGTCGGGGATCGTCATTGACCAGCAGCGCAAGCTGATGGAGCCGGGCAAGACGGTCCGCGACGTGCTCGCCCACGGCGGCGACTGGATCGAAGTCCGCGGCCTCAAGAAGCACATCAAGGGCTATTTGAAGGAATTCCTGTTCGATCCTTCATTGACCGATGCCCTGGTCGGGTCGCTGTCGGGCGGCGAGCGGTCGCGGCTGCTGCTGGCGCGAGAGTTTGCCCGCGAAGCCAACCTGCTGGTGCTCGACGAGCCGACCAACGACCTCGACCTCGAAACGCTCGACCTCTTGCAGGAGGTCATCGCCGACTATGCGGGCACGGTACTGATCGTCAGCCACGACCGCGATTTCCTCGATCGGACGGTGACCGTCACGCTCGGGCTCGATGGCTCGGGACGGGTCGATATCGTCGCCGGTGGCTATGAGGATTGGGTGAAACGGCGGGCGCCTTCTAGCTCCCCGGCGAAGGCCGGGGTCCAGGAGCGCGGTAGCGCTGCTTCGCAACGCCCTGGACCCCGGCCTGCGCCGGGGAACAGGAAACTGAGCTACAAGGATCAGCGCGATCTCGATCGGCTGCCTAAGGAGATCGAACGGCTAGAAGCGGCAATTGCAGCCGACGAGGCGACTCTTCACGACCCAGACCTGTTTGTGGCTGACCCACAGCGTTTCGCCGAGCTAACCGAGCGGATCGTCCGCCACCGCGCAGAAAAAGACGCCGCCGAGCACCGCTGGCTCGAGGTCGCCGAAATGGCGGAGGAAGCTGCGCGTTAGGCCGCCGCTTCGGCCCGCGCGCGCTCCTCGATCCGCCGCTCGAGAATGGTCAGCGGCATCGCCCCTTCCTTGAGCACTTCGTGGAACCGCTTCAAATCGAATTTTGGCCCGAGGATTGCTTGTGCCTTGGTCCGGGCGCGCATCCAGGCGATGTGGCCCATCTTGTAGCTGCACGCCTGGCCGATCGAGGCGCAATAGCGCTCGATTTCGCGCTGGACCCGACCGCGCGCGAAACCTGTCGTGCCGATCATATATTCGATCGCTTTCTCGCGGCTCCAGCGTTTGGAATTGAGGCCGGTGTCGACCACCAGCCGCGTGGCCCGGAACAGGAAGGACTGCAGATAGCCGGCGCTCTCGATCCCTTTGTAGCCGCCAAGTTCGTCGGACAGCTGCTCCGAGTAGAGCGCCCAGCCTTCGCCATAGGCCGAATAGAAACTGACCTTGCGGATCATCGGCAGGTCGCCCGAGGTCTGGGCGAGGCTGATTTGGAGATGATGGCCGGGCACGCCCTCGTGATAAGTGAGCGACGGCAGCGTGTATTTCGGCCAGTCGCCGGTCGATTTCAGATTGATGAAATAGATCGCCGGTCGCGCGCCATCGAGCGAGGCGCGGCGGTAATAGCCGTTCGACGCTCCGTCCTGGATTTCGGCCGGCACGCGGCGGATCTCGAGCGGCTGCGAGGGCAGGGTGGCAAAGGCGTTGGGCAGGCGCGCCATCATCCCGGCGACGCCGGCATTCAGCCCCGCGATGAGCGCCGTGCGTCCTTCGTCGCTGTTCGGATAGAGCTGCGCCGGGTCGGCATTGAGCGCCGACAGCCGCTCTCCGACACTGCCCCGGGTCATGCCCGCCGCCTTGAGTAACGTGTCCAGCTGGGCCGTGATCTCCGCCACCTGGGCGAGCCCGATCCGGTGCACTTCATCGGGCGTGAAGCGGGTCGTCGTGGCCTGTGCGAGCGCTGCGGCGTAAATCGCCTCGCCTTGGGGCAAGCGCCAAGCGCCATCGCCGGCCGGCGTTGTCTTGCGCAATTTCTCGACGGCGGCGATTTGCCGGTCCAGCGCCGGATAAACCTGCTGGGCGACGATTGCCGCGGCCCGCCGCTGCCAGTCACCGGCAACCCCCTTGGCGGTGGCGCGGCTGACCAGCGAATCGACCATCGTGCTCTTTTCGGCCGCGGGTGACCTCAACTCGCGCATCTGCCCGAGCGCGAGGTCGAGCGACCAGCCCGGCGCGACATAGCCGCGCCCGGCCTGGCGGCGCTGCTCGGCCGTCTCATGGTCGAGAATGGTCGCGAACTGCGCGAGACGCGACAGATAGGCTTCGGCGTCGGACGCGTTAGCGATGGTGTGGGCGCTGTTGAGAAAATCTGGGATGCTGAAATAAGCGCCGTCCTGCTGGCTGATGAGATAGGGGCCCTGGACCGAATCGAGGTCGAACCTGGCGGGCGCCGTGATGTTGGTGCCGATGTCGTAAATGACGATCTCGCGATTGAGCTTCGCGGCCGGCGACAGTCCCGCCGGCGACACCGCATTCAACTGCGCCAGGAAGCGCCGATTGCGCGCCAGATCCTCGGCCCGGGCCGCTCGATACGGCCGGGTATCCAGCTTCGACCGCAGATAAGCGAGGTTACCCTTGTCGAGGCCGAGCGAGGTAGCGAAGGTCGGCGACGACCG
>JBDSNQ010000073.1:0-5012 GCA_039915275.1 Sphingomicrobium sp. | reverse complement strand
ACCTAGACTAGCTCGACCGCCACCGCCGTCGCCTCGCCGCCGCCGATGCACAGGCTCGCGACGCCGCGCTTGAGGCCCTTCTGCTTGAGCGCGCTGACCAAAGTGACGAGGATGCGGGTGCCGCTGGCGCCGATCGGGTGGCCCAAAGCGGTGGCGCCGCCGTGGACGTTGATCTTGTTGTGCAGGATGCCGAGGTCCTTCATCGCGAACATGGCGACGCAGGCAAACGCCTCATTGACCTCGAACAAATCGACGTCGCCGACCTTCCAGCCGGCCTTGGCCAGCACTTTGTTGATGGCGCCGATCGGGGCGATGGTGAATTCCGACGGCTCTTGCGCGTGGGCGGCAGTGGCGACGATTCGCGCGACCGGGGTCAAGCCGGCGGCCTTGGCGGTCGATTCGCGGGTCAGCACCAGCGCTGCGGCGCCGTCGGAGATCGACGACGAGGTCGCGGCGGTGATTGTGCCGTCCTTGGCGAAGGCGGGCTTCAGCTGCGGGATCTTGTCGGGGCGGCCGCGGCCGGGCGCTTCGTCGGTGTCGACGATGGTCTCGCCGGCGCGATTCTTGATCGTCACCGCGGCGATTTCGGCCTTGAAGTCGCCATTGTCGATCGCCGCCTTGGCGCGATTGAGACTTTCGATGGCGTAATCGTCCATCTGGCCGCGGGTCAGCTGATATTCGTCGGCGGTGCATTGGGCGAAGCTGCCCATCGCGCGTCCTTCCTCATAGGCATCCTCGAGCCCGTCAAGGAACATATGGTCATAGGCGGTGTCGTGGCCGATGCGCGCGCCGGAACGGTGCTTCTTTAATAGATACGGGGCGTTAGTCATCGATTCCATGCCGCCGGCGATGATGTAGTCGGCGTTGCCGGCGGTGAGCGCCTCGTCGCCCATGATCACCGTCTGCATGCCCGAGCCGCAGACCTTGTTGACGGTCGTCGCCTGGACCGATTTGGGCAGGCCAGCCTTGATCGCCGCCTGGCGGGCGGGCGCCTGGCCGAGGCCGGCGGGGAGCACGCAGCCCATATAGATGCGGTCGATGTCGCCGCCACTGACCCCGGAGCGCTCGACCGCCGCTTTGACCGCGGTCGCGCCGAGATCGGTGGCGGAAGCGTCGGCCAGCGCGCCCTGCATCGCGCCCATCGGCGTGCGGGCAAAAGACAGGATGACGGTCGGGTCGGACGAGGGGGTGGTGGCCATGGCTAGTCAGTATCTCCAGGGGTGTGGGATTGTGCACTGCACATAGTGCGGCCGGGCAACTTGTTCAAACCGCGCGCTTGCAATGCCCGGCTTCGCTGATAGCTTCGGCGGCAGAATGAAGCGGCGTTTGCCTTCCCTGATCCTGGCTGGTGCGGCGGGCCTGTTCGCGATTTCGGTCGCCGCGGCGCAGACGCCGTCCGTGCCAAATCTTGTGCCGCATTTACCGCCTCCTGCCGGACCACCGCCGTTTGCCGTCCCGCCCTTCAAGAATCTGAAGGTCTTCCCGAAGGACGTCACGCGGGCGGACCTGCTCGACACGATGAAGCAGTTTTCGCAAGCGCTGGGGGTTCGTTGCACTTTTTGCCATGTCGGCGAGGAGGGCAGGCCGCTGTCGACGTTCGATTTTGCGTCGGACGCCAGGCCGAACAAGGCGATTGCCCGCGATATGCTGAGGCTCGCCGACCGCCTCAACGTCCACGACCTTCCGGCGATCGGTGGCCTGCTCGACCCGCATGTAACCTGCTACACCTGTCATCGCGGATCGAGAAAACCGGCGACGATGCCGCCCGCCGCGCCCGCCGCTCCCACGGTTGCGCCCGCGGCCGCGCCGAAGACCGAGCGCGGCTGATTTGAAACTCCCGCACCGTCTCTGCTAGCGACAGGGCAAGCAGGAGCACAGCGACATGTCCGATCCCGGCCTCGACTTCGACCTCGGCGAAATGGCCGACACTATCCGCGACTCCACCCAGCGCTTCGCCCGCGACAAGATCGCGCCGATTGCCGCCGCGATCGATGAGAAAGACGAATTCCCCCGGCATTTGTGGCCGCAGATGGGCGAGCTTGGGCTGCACGGCATCACAGTAGAAGAGGAGTGGGGCGGGCTTGGCCTCGGCTATCTCGAGCATGTCGTGGCGCAGGAGGAAGTTGCGCGGGCATCGGCCTCCGTCGGCCTCAGTTACGGCGCGCACTCCAATCTGTGCGTCAACCAGATCCGCCGCTGGGGCAATGACGAGCAAAAGCGCAAATACCTCCCCAAGCTGATCAGCGGCGAGCATGTCGGCTCGCTGGCGATGAGCGAAGCGGGCGCCGGCAGCGATGTCGTGGGGATGAAGCTCAAAGCGGAAAAGAGCGGCAACGGTTATCGCCTCAACGGCACCAAATTCTGGATCACCAACGGTTCGGATGCGGACGTGCTGGTGGTCTACGCCAAGACCGGCGAGGGCAGCAAAGGCATCACCACCTTTCTGATCGAGAAAGACATGGAAGGCTTCTCGACCGGGCAAAAGGTCGACAAGATGGGGATGCGCGGGTCGCCGACCAGCGAATTGGTGTTCGACGACTGCTTCGTCCCGCCGGAAAACGTCATCAGCGAAGAGAATAATGGCGCCGCGGTGCTGATGAGCGGGCTCGATTATGAACGCACGGTGCTGGCCGGAATCCAGATCGGGATCATGCAGGCGTGCCTCGACGTCGTCCTGCCCTACGTCCGTGAGCGCAAGCAGTTCGGCAAGCCGATCGGCAGCTTCCAATTGATGCAGGCCAAAGTCGCCGACATGTACGTCGCGCTCAATTCATCGCGGGCCTACGTCTATCAGGTGGCCAAAGCGTGCGATGCCGGGCGGGCGACGCGCTTCGACGCCGCCGGCGCTATCCTGCTGGCGAGCGAAAATGCGGTCAAGGTCGCGGGCGAGGCGATCCAGGCGCTGGGCGGCGCCGGCTACACCAAGGACTGGCCGGTCGAACGCTACTTCCGCGACGCCAAATTGCTCGACATTGGCGCCGGGACCAACGAGATCCGCCGCATGCTGATCGGGCGCGAAGTGATCGGGGCCTGATCAGGCGATCAAGAGCGCAACGCCCCAGCCGCACATCACTACCCCGGAGAAACGCGCGATCCAGTTTCCGCCTGGAAGCAGTTTTTCGGCCGCGATCAACGCAGTCAGAAGTGCAATCCAGGCAAGGTTCATCACCCCACCGACGAACAGCAGCGCCATCAGCAGCCAGCAACAGCCGACGCAATAAGCGCCGTGGAGAAGGCCGAGTCGCGCCGCTCCTATGGCGCCCGGCCGGAAGTGCCGCGACAGGAATTGCGCTGGTGTCTGGCATTTCCCAAGGCACGCATCCTTGAGCGGAGACAATTGGTAGAGGCCGGCGGCGATGAGCAGCCCCCCGGCCGCATGGCGGTTGACCAGCGCCATGGTCAACGGCGAGGCCAATGCGGCGCGTTCCAGCGTGATCTGGAGCGTCGCCGCGCCGGCTGCGAAGGCGGTCCAGCAGGCGAGATAGCCGCCGAGGAATGCAGTGGTAGGCGGCCTCTCGACCGCGAGCGAATGGCGGTGCACCGTCGCGAAGAGCAGGATTGCGGGGGCGGCGCTCGGAACCATCATCGCCACCATCATCGCCGCCCACATCGCAGCCGTCAGCGCCCATCCGGACGCGGGCATCGCCATTCCCGGCATCGGCTGGAATCCTGCTCCGGACCAAAGATACAGCCAAGCAAGCAGGGTGAGCGCGCTCAGCGCTCCCAGCGAGACTAGATTTGCACGGCGCGCAATTTGCTCAGCCGTTGTGTTCCTGGTCAGCTGCGAACGACCCCGTGACTATTGAGGTGCAGATTGGCGAACTGGCCGTAGCTATCTTTGAAATCGACCTGCATCGGCCCGGTCGTCTTGCTCGACGCGTTGCCGATGTCGGCAACTGCATATTCGAACCCGGCGGGCAGGACGATCTGGGCGCGCGATTCCTCGCCGCTGACCTTGTTACGGATCGGTTCGCCGACCATTTCGACATAGTCCGCGATCGACAGCCGACCCCGGCGGCCCTCGACATCGACCTCGAAATCGATGTCGGTGAATACCGGCTCGTGCATTTTGACGAGCGTCGAAGCGTAGACCGCGAACATCGTCGCGAACGGATCGGTGTCCTGACCGGTCATGATCTTGAGCAGTGCAGCGCGCTGAGCCTCGTCGGCACGCACGTCGACGAACGCCAGCATCTCGCCATTGCCTTCGTGAACCGCCCCCGGCCATTTGTAGATCGTGCCGATTCTGAGGCCATCGAGCTTAGTGTCGCCATGGTGTCCCTCGTCGATCTGGATGCCGCCGACGGCGTAGCAATGGCCTTTGTCCGGAAGGCCGTTGAACTGGCAGTTGCAGCCATAAGTGCACGTGCAATTGACGAGCTCGCGGCCTTTGAATTCCCATTCAGCCATCATCGTCTCCCGCAGTAGTCCGCCTCAACGCACTAACACAGGTTCCTGCGCTGGCGAAGCCGCAGTCCGCCGGTCAGCTTTGCAAGTCGCTGATCACCGGCTAATCCGGCAAGCATGAGCGCACCGCGGATCGATACGAAGGTCTCCACCAGCGACGAGGCGTTTCGGGCGCGTGCCGAGCACAATCGGGCATTGGCCGAGAAGCTGCGCGGTGATGTTGCGCAAGCCGCGCTGGGCGGGACAAAGAAATCGCGCGAGCGGCATGTGTCGCGCGGCAAATTGCTTCCGCGGGAGCGCGTCGAGCGTCTGCTCGATCCGGGCTCGCCGTTGCTCGAGATTGGCCAGCTGGCGGCGTTCGACCTTTACGACGGTGAAGTGCCGGGCGCAGGGATGATCGCCGGGATCGGCCGCGTCGCCGGTCGCCAAGTGATGATCGTCGCCAATGACGCGACGGTGAAGGGCGGCACTTACTACCCGCTGACGGTCAAGAAACATCTGCGCGCTCAGGAAATCGCCGAGGCGAACCGGCTGCCGTGCGTCTATCTGGTGGACTCGGGCGGGGCGAATTTGCCGCACCAGGCCGAGGTGTTTCCGGACCGCGA